>NZ_JAYWCK010000165.1:0-17029 GCF_043780635.1 Flavobacterium sp. | reverse complement strand
CAGCATTAACTTTGGTGCAATTCATCAATAAATTTATTTTTGAAAGACCAATAAACAATATTAAAACACAAATAATTTAATTGCACCCAACGGGTTATTTTATTAATGATGAAGAACTTCTTCACCTTCTTTCATTGGAACGTTTTGTGGTACAAAATCCTCATCGTGAGCAGGATTGCTGTAATCATAAGGCCAACGATAAACTTCAGGAAGCTCTCCAGGCCAGTTTCCGTGAATATGTTCAACAGGAGCTGTCCATTCTAATGTATTTGATCTCCAAGGGTTTTGAACCGTTCTTTTTCCGTAAAAAATACTGCTAAAGAAGTTATACAAGAAAACCAATTGAAATATACCACCAATTAAAGCAAAAGTTGTTATAAGCACGTTAACATTTTGCAAATCGTCAAATAAAGGGAAGTTTGTATTGGTATAGTAACGTCTTGGCAATCCTGCTAAACCGATAAAGTGCATTGGAAAAAATACTCCATAAGCACAAACTGCAGTTACCCAAAAGTGAACATATCCAAGATTTTTATTCAACATTCTTCCGAACATTTTTGGAAACCAGTGATAAATACCCGCAAACATTCCGTAAAGTGCAGAAATACCCATTACCAAGTGGAAGTGTGCAACCACAAAATAAGTATCGTGAACATTAATATCTAAAGTGCTATCTCCAAGAATAATTCCTGTTAGACCACCTGTGATAAATGTAGAAACCAATCCAATCGAGAACAACATTGCAGGATTCAATTGCAAGTTTCCTTTCCAAAGAGTCGTAATATAGTTAAATGCTTTTACAGCCGAAGGAATCGCAATCAATAAAGTGGTAAATGTAAATACAGACCCCAAAAATGGATTCATACCCGAAATAAACATATGGTGACCCCAAACTATGGTTGATAAAAATGCGATTGCCAATATGGACATAATCATCGCTCTGTATCCAAAAATAGGTTTACGAGAGTTAGTTGCAATAATTTCTGATGTAATACCCAAAGCTGGTAATATTACAATATAAACTTCAGGATGTCCCAAGAACCAAAATAAATGTTCGAACAAAACTGGTGAACCTCCTTGATAATGCAATACTTCTCCAGCGATATAAATATCAGATAAGAAGAATGAAGTTCCAAAGCTTCTGTCAAAAATCAACAATAAAGCTGCAGATAACAAAACCGGGAAAGAAACTACCCCAATAATTGCCGTTACAAAGAAAGCCCAAATAGTAAGAGGCAATCTTGTCATAGACATTCCTTTTGTTCTAAGATTGATTACGGTTACAATATAATTTAATGAACCCATCAATGAAGCCGCAATAAATATTGCCATAGAAACTAACCAAAGAGTCATCCCTGCTCCAGAACCTGGAATAGCTTGTGGCAATGCACTCAATGGCGGATAAATTGTCCAACCTGCTGATGCTGGTCCAGCTTCAACAAATAATGAACTAAGCATAACAACACTAGACAAAAAGAATAACCAATAGGAAATCATATTCAAAAATCCTGATGCCATATCTCGTGCTCCAATTTGCAGTGGAATCAGTAAATTACTAAAAGTACCGCTTAAACCTGCCGTTAAAACAAAGAAAACCATTATGGTTCCGTGAATCGTAACCAATGCTAAATAAATATCATTTGCCATAACTCCATTTGGAGCAAATTTATCACCCAATAATACATTGAATATTTTAAATGATTGTTCTGGCCAAGCCAATTGCATTCTAAAAAGCATTGACATCATTACACCAACTATTCCCATAACAATACCAGTAATCAAGTATTGTTTAGCAATCATTTTGTGATCTATACTAAAAATATATTTAGTTATAAAAGTGTCTTTATGGTGGTGTTCGTGTTCGTGTCCGTTATCGAGAACTTCTGCTGACATATCTGTTTACTTTAAATTTATCTTAATAATTATTTCATGGCAATTTTAGCAATAGCCGCAGTATCTTTTGTTTTTGTAGAGTCGGCACCTACTCCGCCTTCAACAGGTTTAGGCGCATTAGCCGTTTTCACTTCCTGAACCAATGTTAGCTTATCGCTTAACCATTTTTTATAATCTTCAGGAGTATCAACTACTACTTTCATTTGCATGTTATAATGAGAAGCTCCACAAATTTTATTACAAAGCAATAGGAAATCAAAAGTATAAGGATCAAGAGCTGTTTCACCTTTGGCCACAAGTTCAATGCTTTTCTTCGCTCTTATTGCATTTATATTAGCCACTTTTTCAATCATATAAGGCAAATCTCTATATTCTGCCGATGTATAAATGGGTTCGAAAGCAAATTCTGTAACCATACCTGGAACACAATTCATTTGTGCTCTAAAATAAGGGAAATAAGCAGAATGCAAAACATCTTGTGAACGAAATTTGAAATGTATCTTTTTGCCTTTTGGAATATGCAATTCAGAAACTACGATATCATCCTGAGCATTTGGATCTGACAAATCAACACCAAGTGTATTTACACCTTCAATTAATCTAACATTGGCTTTACCAAGAACATTATCGGCACCAGAATATCTTGCAGTCCATTTAAACTGTTGCGCATATACTTCGATTTCAATTGTGTCCTCATTTTCATCAACAAACATAATATTTGTCCAGGCATAAAGTCCGAAAAGAATTAACACGGCCAAAACAACAGCAGGAATTCCACTCCAAATAACTTCCAATTTAGTGCTATCAGAAAAGAACAATGCCTTTTGGTCTTTTTTACCTCTATATTTAAAAGCAAAATAATGCAATAATACTTGCGTAATAGCCTGAACTATAAAAATTAAAATCCAGGTAACATTCATTAAATTATCAATATCAGCTCCGTGTTTTGAAGCTGGAGTGTGTAAAACTAAAGGTCCCCATTTAAACAATCCGTAAATTGAAAAAATATAAATGAATGCCAAAAAGCCAAACATCAAATACCCTTGGGTATTATTATCATCATCATTAGCTATCTGTGAAGTATCACTTTCTACACCGACCTGAGTTAAATCGAATATCTTAGTCAACTGCCATAATGCAATAGCCAAAAGAACTAAAACTATAATTACCAACAAACTTGTCATCTATTTTCTTTTAAATATTAATAATGAAAATGTTTACTTTCTTCAATAAATGGATTTCTTTTTGGCAAAAGCGGCGCTTTTGTCAATGCTGTGAAAACAACATAAATAAACAATCCAAGGAAGAAAAGAACGGATGCAATTTCTGAAACTCCAATAAACCATTGGTCTCCTACTGTTCCAGGCATAATCATATTGAAGAAATCAATATAGTGTCCAAATAATATTACTGAACCAGCCATTATAAGCACCCAAGTAATTCTTTTGAAATCTGTATTGATCAAAATCAAAATTGGGAAAACAAAATTCATAACTACAGCACCAAAAAATGGAAGATTATATAGTTGTATTCTTGTAACGAAGTAAGTTACTTCCTCAGGAATATCAGCATACCAAATCAACATAAATTGTGAGAACCATAAGTAAGTCCAGAAAACGCTAAAACCAAACATAAATTTAGCTAAATCGTGAATATGACTTGTGTTTACATGTTCTAAATATCCTTTTGATTTTAAATACAATGTGATTAAACAAATTGTAGTAATCGCACTTACAAAGAAACTAGCAAAAACATACCATCCAAATAAGGTACTAAACCAGTGTGGGTCGATTGACATAATCCAGTCCCAAGACATAATTGATTCTGTTACAATAAAAAACACTAAGAATCCAGCAGACATTTTGAAGTTCTTTTTATAGAAACTGTCGTCTTTTGCTTCATCTTGCGCCAAACAATTTTTTCTTGAAAAATATCTGTAAAGATTCCATCCGATTAAGAATACGGCTGCTCTTATAATCCAAAAAGGAAAGTTTAAGTAACTCGCTTTATTTGCAATAATTTTATCTTCGGCAACAACACTTGGATCTAACCAGATAAATAAATGATTAAAATGTAGCCCTGAAAGGATTAAAAATATAAAAAACAAAACAGATCCTACTGGCAAATAAGCAGTTATTCCTTGCATCACTCTAAACAAAACTGGAGACCAACCTGCTTGAGCCACTTGTTGAATAGCATAAAATGCCAAAACACCAAGAGAAATCAGCATAAAGAAAATACAGGCAACATATAATGCAGACCAAGGTTTGTTTTGCAATTGGTTCAAAACGTGTTCTAAATGTTCTTTGTGTTCAGCATCAGCGCTTACTTTATTTTCTCCAGCTGCAGCATGTGCTTCAGTAGAAGATTTAGAAACCTCATGACTACCGTGAGCATCTGAAGCAAGAATTGCCTCAACTTCTTGAATATCTTTGGGTGCAGATATAAAACCATATCCAATTCCTAAAAGACCAATAGCCATTAAGATGAGAGAAAATGTTTTTAATTTACTTGAAAATGTATACATATCTATTACGATGAGTTTGTTCTACAATTATAATTTGCTTTTTAATTCTAACACATAAGCCGCAACTAACCAACGCTCTTTTTTGCTCAACTGATTGGAATGTGAACCCATTAAATTAAGACCATAGGTTTCAACATGAAAAATGCTGCCTTCGTTTATTACTCGGTCTTTATAATTAGGCACACCCAAGAATTTTCCTTGAGTAACAAGTTTTCCTTGTCCATTACCCGATTCTCCATGACAAATCATACAATAAATTCCGAAAAGTTCTTTTCCTTTATCTTTATCTTTTTGAGAAAGTTCTCCAAGAGGTGATTTCAAATTTGCTGCTTTTACAGCAATTAAAGCTTCAGGAGTATTAGGATACTCATAAACTTCAAAACCTCTGTTTATGGTTCCTTCAACTGGAAGTTGTCCTTCTTTACCACCCTTAAAAACATCAGCTTGAGAATAAGTATTGTAACTTATTGGCTCATACATATTAGGCATGTATTGATAATTTGGTTTCAAATCATCTTTACAAGATGAAACCAAAATAGTAATACCTACTAAAAGTGTTATTTTATATATGCTTTTCATATCCGCTATTAATGCTTTTCTATTACTTTAACTTCTACTGCTCCTGTATTTTCGAAAAAAGAAACAAGCTCTTTTTCGTTATCGTTTACCGCAACTTCCATTAAGAAATGGTCATCCGTTGTACGAACATCTGGATTTTCGGCTTCTTTAAATGGCCACAATCTACTTCTCATATAAAATGTAATAACCATTAAGTGAGCTGCAAAAAATACGGTTTCTTCAAACATAATTGGCACGAAAGCCGGCATGTTTTCTACATAACTAAAGCTTGGTTTACCACCAATGTCTTGTGGCCAATCCTGAATCATAATATAATTCATCATCCAAGTTCCAAAAGACAATCCGCACAATCCATAGATAAAAGAACAAATAGCTATTCTTGTTGGCGCAAGTCCCATTGCTTTATCCAATCCGTGAACCGGAAATGGAGTAAAAACTTCTTCGATATGATGATGTGCTGCACGTGTTTTCTTTACGGCATCCATCAATATATCATCGTCATTATAAATGGCGTGTATTACTTTATTACTCATGGTGTGAATCTTTATTTGCTGCTCTTGCTTTTATAAAATTATCTCCAGTTCCTTTCAAAATTGTTTTTACCTCTGCCTGAGCTATCACTGGGAATGTTCTGGCGTATAACAAAAATAATACAAAGAAGAAACCTATTGTTCCAATGAAAGTTCCAATATCAACAAATGTTGGTGAGAACATTGTCCAAGATGAAGGAAGGTAATCTCTGTGTAACGAAGTTACGATAATTACAAATCTTTCGAACCACATTCCAATGTTAACAACAATTGAGATTATGAAAGAGAACATAATACTAGTTCTTAATTTTTTGAACCACATAAACTGTGGAGAAAATACGTTGCAAGTCATCATCGACCAATAAGCCCACCAGTAAGGTCCGGTAGCTCTATTTAAGAATGCATATTGTTCGTATTCAACTCCTGAGTACCAAGCAACAAATAGTTCCGTGATATAGGCAACACCTACGATAGAACCTGTAATCATAATTACAATGTTCATTAATTCGATATGTTGAACAGTGATGTAAGCTTCAAGATGAGACACTTTTCTCATAATAATAAGCAAGGTGTTTACCATTGCAAATCCCGAGAAAACCGCTCCAGCAACAAAGTACGGAGGAAAAATTGTAGTATGCCATCCTGGTATAACCGAGGTAGCAAAGTCCATAGATACAATTGTGTGCACAGAAAGTACAAGTGGTGTTGCCAAACCTGCAAGAACTAAGGAAACTTCCTCAAAACGTTGCCAGTCTTTTGCTCTACCGCTCCAACCAAAACTCAATATAGAGTAAACTCTTTTGTTGAAAGGTGTAACTGCTCTGTCTCTAAGCATTGCAAAATCAGGCAACAAACCTGTCCACCAGAAAACCAATGATACAGAAAGGTAAGTAGAGATTGCAAATACGTCCCAAAGTAAAGGCGAGTTAAAGTTTACCCAAAGAGAACCAAATTGATTCGGAATTGGTAAAACCCAATAGGCTAACCAAGGACGACCCATGTGGATGATTGGAAATAAACCCGCTTGAATTACAGAGAAAATTGTCATGGCTTCTGCAGAACGGTTAATAGCCATTCTCCATCTTTGACGGAATAATAAAAGTACTGCTGAAATCAAAGTTCCTGCGTGACCAATACCAACCCACCAAACGAAGTTAGTAATATCCCAAGCCCAACCTACAGTTTTGTTTAATCCCCATGTTCCAATACCAGTAGAAACGGTGTAAACTATACAGCCCAATCCCCAAAGGAATGCTGTTAATGCGATTGAAAATACAATCCACCATTGCTTGTTGGCCTTCCCTTCAACAGGTGCAGCAACATCTACTGTTACATCGTGATAAGATTTATCACCTATGATTAAAGGTTTTCTAATGGGTGCGTCGTATATATGAGACATAATCCTTTAAATTGATTTTTAATTTATCTTAAGTATTTCTAACTTTAACATGATAGATAACATTTGGTTTTGTACCAACATGCTCTAATAAATGATACATTCTTTCGTCTTCTACCAACTTGGCAACTTGACTTTCTTTATCATTAATATCACCAAAAACCATCGCTCCAGTATTACAAGCACTAGAACAAGCCGTTTGGAATTCTCCGTCAACAATAACTCTTCCTTCGTTTTTGGCTGCAAGTATAGTGGCTTGTGTTTTTTGAATACACATAGAACATTTTTCCATAACTCCACGAGAACGTACACTTACATCTGGATTCAATACCATACGACCTAAATCATCATTCATATGGAAATCAAATTCACTGTTTTTATTATATAAGAACCAGTTGAAACGACGTACTTTATATGGACAGTTATTTGCACAGTAACGAGTACCAACACATCTGTTATAAGCCATATGGTTTTGACCTTGACGGCTATGTGATGTTGCTGCAACCGGACAAACTGTTTCACAAGGTGCGTGATTACAATGTTGACACATTACGGGTTGAAAAGAAACTTGTGGATTATCTGATGCGTGTTCCATTTCATTAAAAGTAGAAAGCGAACTTGATAAACCGGCGATATTTTCTTTTCTTTCATTGTCTCCTGCAAAAGTCTCTTCAGAAGAATAATATCTGTCAATACGCAACCAGTGCATATCACGACTTCTTCTGATTTCAGATTTACCAACAACAGGAACATTATTCTCAGCGTGACAAGCAATAACACAAGCACCACAACCTGTACAAGCATTCAAATCGATTGAAAGGTTAAAATGATGTCCTACTGAACGATCAAATGAATCCCATAAATCTACTGTTGTCGCTCTTACTTCTTTGTGATCCAATGAAACCATTGGTTGTTCATTCCAAAATTCTGCATCTTTGGTGTTGAATATTTCTAAAGTAGTTTCTTTAATAATATCGCCTCTTCCCATCAACGTTTTTTGACCTTGAACACAAGCAAACTCGTGATCACCATCAACTTTTGTCAATGTTACAGATTGTACATTGTTTAAACCTTTATATAATGAGTAAGCATTTAAACCTACTTGCATTTCTTCTTTTAAAGCGGCGCTTTTACCATAACCTAAAGCTAAACCAACAGTCCCAATAGCTTGTCCTGGCTGAACAATTACCGGAACGTTTTCTAATACAACTCCATCAGCTGTTTTGATAGTGGCATAACTTCCGTTCAAACCACCATTAGCAACGATTTCGTTTGATAAAAGTAAAAGCTTGGCATCAGCATTCGAAACAGTAACATAATTATCCCAAGAAACTCTTGTGATTGGATCTGGAAACTCTTGCAACCAAGGATTGTTTGCTTGTTGACCATCTCCTAAACCAGTTTTTGTATAGATATTTAATTCTAAACTTGGAGCCGCTTTTGATTGTGCCAATGCATTTGCCGCAGCAGCATAATCAGCTGAACCTGCAGAAACTGAAGGTATTGTTCCAACAAAAATTCCGTCGTGCAATACTTGATTCCACGTTGAACCTGCAATAATTGATGCTGAACTTGCTTTTAAATAATCGTAATAAGTACCAGGAATTCCATTCAAAGACAATAAAGCTTCTTGAAATTGTTTGGTATTAAACAAAGGACGAATAGTTGGTTGAGTCAAACCATACGTTCCTTTTGTGATGCTTACATCTCCCCAAGATTCTAAATAGTGAGGCGCAGCAGCTGCAATTGTTGTTATTGAAGCTGTTTCGTCTTCTCTCAAAGAGAATGAAGCCGAAAGACTTACTTTTTTCAAACCTTCAACAAAATCTTTTGAATTTGGTAAAGTATAAGCAGGATTAACACCACTCATAATCAAAGTATGAACGGTTCCTGCTTTCATAGCTGCAACTAATTGAGCTACTTTTTCGCTAGATCCTTTTCTGATTTGTCTTGTTCCAATAGTTGAAAAAGATTCACTTGCTAATGCTTGATTGATGGCTAATACCAATAATTGAGCATTTTTATCTTGAATTCCAGAAACCAAAACTCCTTTGCTTCCGGCAGCTTTTAACTGCTGAGCAGCTTTAGTAACTTCAGCTTTGAATTTTGCATCCAACGTTACCAGAACCGAAGCTCCAACAACTGTATTATATATAAGGACTAATGCTTGCTTTTGATTTGCAGTTGACATTGCAACACGTTTATCGGCAGCAGCACCGGATAAAGTCATATTCGCTTCCAATTGGAAATGACGAGAAATCTTTTGACTTCCTTTTGGTCCTTGAGGTATTCTTCCTTTTGCATAACCTGAGTCATAGCTTCCACCTTGCCAATCTCCAAGGAAATCTGCACCAACAGAAACAATTACAGAAGCTTTTGAAAAGTCGTAATCAACCAAAGCTCTTTCGCCGTATACAGTTTCGAATGCATCTAAAGCTTCTGATTCAGAAACAGCATCATAAACTATGTGTGTTGCGTTTGCATTTTTAGCAAGAAATTCAGCAATCAACTTTTCAGTTGATGGACTCGCTAATGTATTGGTTAAAAGAACTACTTGTCCTCCTTTTGCTTTGGCTTCAGCCAAACTTGATTTTATTTTTGAATCAACATCAATCCAAGTTGCAGGTTTCCCGGCAATTTTTGGCTCTTTCAAACGCATACTATCATATAAAGATAATATGGATGCGTGGATTCTGGCATTTGCCGCAAATTTTGCGCCTGCCATTTTGTTATTGTCTATTTTGATAGGACGCCCTTCACGAGTTTTTACTAAAAGGTTAGCAAAATCGAAACCATCAAAAACCGAAGTTGCATAATAATCTGCAATACCAGGGATAATTTGTTCTGGTTGCACTACATAAGGTATCGACAAATGTACGGGTCCTTCGCAAGCAGCAAGTGTGGCTGCCGCTGTAGTAAATCCAACGTACTTTAAAAAATCACGACGTGTTGTTGATGAAGCTGACAATGCACCTTCATTTCCCAAGAATTCATCCGTAGGAATCTCTTCAACAAATTCGTTATTTTTAAGCGCCTCAACAATAGAACTATTTCCGTCTAGTTCTTCAACACTTTTCCAGTATTTTTTGTTTGATGACATATTCTATATAAATATTAGCTTCTTAATTATTATTCTTAATAGTGACATTTACCACATTCCAATCCACCCATTTGTGCTGCAGTCAACTTGTCTACACCATATTTTTTGGAAAGTTGTTCGTGAATTTTGGTATAATAGTCGTTTCCTTCCATTTTAACTTCTGTCTTTCTGTGACAATCAATACACCATTTCATAGTCACTGGAGCAAATTGTTTTTGAACTTCGTAAGTTTGAACTGGACCGTGACAAGTCTGGCAAGCAACTCCGGCAACAGTTACGTGTTGAGAGTGATTGAAGTAAACAAAACTTTGCAAGTTATGAATACGAACCCATTTTACAGGCTGTGTAATTCCAGTATATTTTTGATTGACTTTATCCCAACCCACAGCTTTGTATAATTTATCAATTTCTTTATCGTAAAAAGCTTTAGAATACTCAGGTGTTGCAGTTGTATCAGAAACCTCTGCAATATTTTTATGACAGTTCATACAAACATTTAAGGAAGGAATTCCAGCATTTTTACTTACACGAGCAGCAGAGTGACAATAGTTACAGTTAATTCCGTTGCTTCCAGCGTGTATTTTATGTGAATAATGAATTGGTTGTACTGGCGCATAATTTTGATCAACGCCAATTTGCATTAAATATCCGTAAACAAAAAACGCACTAGCCAATAATAAGAATATGGAAGTAACCAATACTAAAAATTGATTTTTCGCAAATGCTTTCCATATTGGTATAGTTGGTTCTTTTGGTGCAACATTGATTCCGTTTGCCGCAGCTACTTTTCTTAGAACATTGTTTACTAAAAACAACATCACAATAAGTATTGCCATTACTAAAGATAATGCGCCCAAAATAATGTCATTTGAAATTCCCCCTGTGCCAGCTTCATTTCCAGGAACTTTTGCTCCAGCTGCTGGAGCTGCGGCAACTGCTTTAGGCTCCATTGTGTAGGCAATAACATTATCAATGTCAGCTTCCGATAATGCCGGAAAAGGAGTCATCGGAACCTTGTTGTTTTCTTCAAAAACTTTTACGGCTTGAGCATCACCCGATTTTATTAAATCGCCACTATTGTGAATCCATTTATAAAGCCACGCTTTTTCATACTTAGCGCCTACACCTCTAAGAGCAGGTCCTGTTGCTTTTGCATCCAATTTGTGACAAGCTGCACAATTTGTATTAAAAATCTCTTTCCCTTTTACAGGATCGCCACCTTGCATAACTGCTGGAGCTCCTGTTGCCGCTACTGGTGTTGCAGATGCTGCCGGAGCCGCTTCTGCTGCACCTTGTGCATAAGAAGTTAACGATAAGGTTAGCATTAATGCTAAACTTAAATATAATTTCCTTGTAATCGAACTATGGTTACCCATCTTTTTCATATAGTATAGTAATTATCTACAATATTGATATGATTTTTTTCAAATATAAAATATGATAAAAATCACTTTTTCTTTAAAATATTCGACAAAAATACACTTTAAGAACTATTCTCAAAACCTTAAAATAGTCTTAAATATAATTTATATTCATTCTAAATAAAATCAACGCCTTTGTTTAACATATTAAATATTACTTTTGTTTTTAAACAATCACATTATGAGAATTCTATCAAATAGAAAATTCGTTTTCTACTCCCTTTTATTAAGCTTTTCGTCTTGCTATATAATTGCACAAAATCAAAATAGCGGCCTTAGTCAAGACCCAAAATTTGAACAACTGTTAAATGAAAAAAGAAAGATAAATCCTTCGCTTACCGTAAACGATTCTTATAAAATTCAAATTTATAATGGCGGAAGTGAAAATGCAAAAAAGACATTAAACGAGTTTAAGCAGGAGTTTGCAGCCATTGATGCCACAATTGTTTTTAACACTCCTAATTATAAAGTTTGGGTGGGGAATTTCAGAACCCGCATTGAAGCCGAAAGGAATTTGGCTGACATTAAAGACAGATACAAAAATGTGCTTTTGATAAAACCGAGTAGGTAAAATCGCTCATTAAAAAACATAAAAAAACCGTTAACTAACGGTTTTTTTGGCTAGATTTTTCTTTTAGGAAATTTAGAATATCCAAGAATCATCATCTGGAAAATCTTATTCAGAATCTTGATAGACATAATCGTCTTCAATTTCATTAAAATCATTACCTGGACTATCTACAGGATTTTCTGCTTCTTTTTCTAAGTCTTCTTCATCGATATCATCATCTTCATCTTCTTCAGGATCTTTTGGATTTATAAAATCATCCTCAGTTTTAAAGTTTTGATTTTTAGATATCTTATTCGCTGGTTTATTTTTGATTTGTTTTTCTTCAGTATTCATAATATTAAATTTAAAAATTTATACATTACAAATTTAAGAATGATAACAAAAGAATCTATTATAGAATTTTGAAATTTAATTCCATAATTTACAGTTATAAATTTAATTTTCAAACAATTAATGATACTCCAAATATGAGAAGCTGGAACTAGCTTTCTAGAGTTAATATATCATATCTAGGATATTTGGGATATTCTATTTTGGACTTTCAATTACAACTACTTTGTGAGTTGCTCGAAAAACCTTTTCAATATATCTAACTTTATCTGTAGGTTTTGATCTAATTAATGTATCAATAGACACGTGGTCATTTATTAAACCATCAATATAATGGACCCCGATAGCGCGGATTTGCAATCCGTGCAAATTCCATTTGTAGATTAAACAAATCTAGTGAAATTTAAATCATTTCAGGAAAACAATAGCATTCCAAAAAACAAAAAAATCCCGATTGCTCTGGATTTCTTAAAAATATATCAAAATTTTATTTCAATTTCTTTTTGACTGCTACTTCTTGGAAAGCTTCGATAACGTCTCTTTCTTCGATGTCGTTGTAGTTTTTGATTTGGATACCACAATCATAGCCTTTAGCTACTTCCTTGACATCATCTTTGAAACGTTTCAGTGCCAATAGTTCTCCGGTAAAGACAACTACGCCATCACGAATGATTCTGATTTTGGCATTTCTGGCGATTTTTCCGTCCATAACCATACAACCTGCAATAGAACCCACTTTCGAGATTTTGAATATCTCTCTGATTTCGGCAGTTCCCAGAATTTCTTCTTTCATTTCCGGTGCAAGCATTCCTTCCATTGCATCTTTCAAGTCGTCGATAGCGGCGTAAATGATAGAATAATAACGGATGTCAATTTCTTCTTTGTCGGCTAATTGTCTTGCATTTCCTGCAGGACGAACATTAAATCCGATAATGATTGCATCTGAAGCAGAAGCTAACATTACGTCAGTTTCAGTAATCGCTCCAACACCTTTATGTATTATATTGATTTGAATTTCCTCGGTAGATAATTTAGAGAACGAATCAGACAAGGCTTCAACAGAACCATCCACGTCACCTTTAAGGATGATGTTTAATTCTTTAAATTGACCCAATGCAATTCTACGTCCAATTTCATCCAAGGTAATATGTCGTTGTGTACGAACAGATTGTTCACGCATTAATTGAGAACGTTTTGAAGCAATTTGTTTGGCTTCTTTTTCGTCTTCAAAAACGTTGAATTTGTCACCCGCTGTTGCTGCACCATCTAATCCCAATACAGATACCGGAGTCGAAGGACCTGCTACGGTCACAATATTTCCTCTTTCATCGTGCATGGCTTTTATTTTACCATGATGTTTTCCAGCCAACATATAATCCCCAATTCTTAAGGTCCCGTGTTGTACTAATATGGTAGAAACGTATCCTTTTCCTTTATCCAAAAATGCTTCTACAACAGTTCCTTGTGCCGCTTTATTTGGATTGGATTTTAAATCCAAAATTTCCGCTTCTAATAAAACTTTTTCTAATAAATCTTTCACTCCTGTTCCTACTTTCGCTGAAATATCGTGAGATTGAATTTTTCCACCCCAATCTTCGACAAGTAAATTCATCCCTGCTAATTTTTCTTTGATTTTTTCAGGGTTGGCATTTGGCTTATCAATTTTATTGATTGCAAAAATAATAGGAACTCCAGCAGCCTGAGCGTGAGAAATTGCCTCTTTGGTTTGTGGCATGATGTCATCATCAGCGGCAACTACAATAATTGCAATATCTGTAACCTGAGCACCACGAGCACGCATTGCGGTAAACGCTTCGTGACCTGGTGTATCAAGGAAAGCTATTTTTTGCCCGTCATCTAAAGTCACTCCGTAAGCACCAATGTGCTGTGTAATTCCTCCAGATTCACCAGCGATAACATTTTCTTTACGAATATAATCCAGTAAAGATGTTTTACCATGATCCACGTGACCCATTACGGTTACGATAGGCGCTCTAAAAACTAAATCTTCTTCTTTGTCTGGTACAACTTGAATGGCCTCTTCAATATCAACTGTGATAAATTCAACTTCATATCCAAATTCATCAGCAACAATTGTCAATGTTTCTGCATCAAGACGCTGATTTTGAGTAACCATGATACCTAATGACATACACGTACCAATAACTTTAGTAATTGGCACATCCATCATGATTGCAATTTCCCCTACAGTAACAAACTCAGTAACTTTAATAGTTTTACTTCCTTCGTCAATAGCTCTTTGCTCATCATCAGATTTCTGACGGTGTGTATCTCTTTTGTCTCTTCTATATTTAGCTGCTTTCGATTTACCACCTTTTCCTTGCAGTTTCTCTAAAGTCTCTCTAATTTGATTTTTAACTTCTTCTTCTGTTGGCTCAACTTTAGCAACAATTGCTGGTCTGGCGCCTTTTACAAAACCAGGTCTTGCACCTCTGTTGGCATTAAATCCTCCACCTCCAGCATTAGGAGTAATTTTATTAGGATTAGGCGCACCCGGAACTCCAGGAGTTGCTGGTGGTCTTGGAGCTCCAGGTTTTGGAGCAATCCTTTTTCTTTTATTTTTATTGGCATTACTAGCCGAACTTCCAGGAGCACTAGGTTTGTTTGGAGTAATTTTAGGGTCTTCTTTTTTCTTTTTAGGCTTATTAAACTGAGATAAATCGATAGTTTGACCTGTCAATGTAGCGCCGGATAATTTTGTGTATTTAGTTGTGATAGATTCCTCTACAGGAGCTTCTGGAACTACAGGAACTTCTTTTTTAGCGGGTGCAACTTCTTTTTTGATTTCCTTTATCTCTGCAACAGGCTTAGCCTCTTTTTTGTCTGAAACCGCTTTTTCTTGTACAACTTCTTCTTTTTGAACAGTTTCTTTTATGACTGGCTTCTCTTGAGGAACTTTAGCAACTGGAGTTTCAATTTTTTCAACAACTGGCGCTGGTGTTGGTGTAGGAGTTACAACTGCTTTTTTTGGATTAAGATCAATGTTTCCAACGTGAACAGGTCCTGTAACATTGCCTTTAGCTTTAATAACTTCTTGGCTTTTTAACCGTTCTTCATCATGTTTACGTTTATCCTCGATTTCTTTTTCTCGTTCAATACGTAAAGCTTCTTTCTCTTTTCTTTTCTCTTCTCCTACTTCCTTTGAAGCTTCTTTATTCCCCTTGTCGCCAGCAAATTGATTTTGCAGGATATTAAATTCCGCTTCAGAAATTTTTGTGTTTGGGTTTGATTCAACAACAATCCCTTTATCTTTTAGATAATCCACAGCTCTTTCTAAAGAAATATTCAATTCCCTTAAAACTTTGTTTATTCTAATAACTTTCTCTTCTGACATAAAACCTTTTTAATATTACCTTCTTTATTGTTCCTCACACTAACTCTCAGTAGGAGAGGAAAAATAAGGTTTAAAATTTATTTTTTAAAGAATTGACTAGCTATCAAATTCTTCTTTTAGTATTCTCATTACATCCAGAATCGTTTCCTCTTCTAGGTCAGTTCTTCTAACCAAATCATTCACATCTTGTTTCAAAATACTTTTTGCAGTATCTAAACCAATTTTAGCAAACTCTTCGATAACCCATTCTTCAATTTCATCTGAAAACTCCGTTAATTCAACATCGTCTTCATCTGCAGCAGCACCGGCAACATCTCCTTCACGAATAACGTCAAGTTCATAACCAGTTAATTGACCTGCCAATTTAATATTGTGTCCACCTCTACCAATTGCTTTAGAAACTTCTTCTAATTTCAAGAAAACTTCAGCTCTTTTTGTTTCTTCATTAATCTTGATTGAAGAAACTTTTGCTGGGCTTAATGCTCTTGTAATATACAATTGAATATTGCTGGTGTAATTGATTACGTCAATGTTTTCGTTTCCTAATTCACGAACAATGCCGTGAATACGTGAACCTTTCATTCCTACACAAGCACCAACTGGATCAATTCTGTCATCATAAGAATCTACAGCTACTTTTGCTTTTTCACCTGGAATTCTCACTACATTTTTCACCATAATCAATCCGTCGAAAACTTCTGGAATTTCTTGTTCGAATAATTTTTCCAAGAACTTTTCTGAAGTTCTGGACATAATTATTTGAGGTTTATTTCCTTTCAATTCAACGCTTTCGATGATTCCACGAACATTATCTCCTTTACGGAAAAAGTCAGATGGTATTTGTTTTTCTTTTGGCAAAATAATTTCGTTTCCTTCATCGTCTATCAAAATAACGACTCTAGGACGAACATGGTGTACTTCGGCAGTGTAAATTTCGCCAATTAAATCTTTAAATTGTTTGTAAAGATTTGTATTGTCATGTTCATGAATTTTGGAAATTAAGTTTTGGCGTAAAGCCAAAATAGCTCTTCTTCCTAAATCGATTAACTTCACTTCTTCTGAAACTTCTTCTCCAATTTCGAAATCGGGTTCGATTTTTCTTGCTTCGGTTAATGTAATTTCTTCATTTTCTAAATCTAAATCATCATCAGCAACGATAACTCTTCTTCTCCAGATTTCCATATCACCTTTATCAGGGTTGATAATAATGTCAAAATTATCATCTGAACCAAATTTTTTCTTCAATGCATTTCTAAATACATCTTCTAATATCGCCATAAGCGTTACACGATCAATAAGTTTATCGTCTTTAAACTCTGAAAATGAA
>NZ_JAYWCK010000164.1:0-14464 GCF_043780635.1 Flavobacterium sp. | reverse complement strand
TAATTTTATTACTAATTTTTATCAGCAATGCCTAATTTTTTTATTTTAAATACTTGCAAAACTGCGTATAGTAAGGTTCCCCAAACCAAGGCGATAGCTAAAAGCGAGGCTATGATAAAATAGATTGGAGCTTCATCCCTTCCTGCAGCAATTGAACGCTCTCCTACATTTGAATTGTCAGTTACAACAATCGTGCCCCAATTTACCTCACCACTTGCTTCTGTATTCATATAGTTTTCATCGTCAACTATGTTAGCAAATATAGTTAATTTTCCATTACGTGATGGAATATCTTGAGGAACTTCAAAAGTGGCTATACCTGTTGAATCTGTTGCTACGGCATCGCCTATCGGCAAGTTACTAAACAAGCGTTTCACTGATAAATTCACTGGCACTTCAACTACTGGTTTTCCTTCGGAAGTTACCATAGCTTTACAAACATAAAGCGAATCAGCTTTTTCAAAAGTCAAAGTAATTTTTGCCTCTTTATCCTGTGCATAAGTGCTTGTTATTGAAAACAAAATCATTATGCAAGTTGCTATAAAATATTTATACTTTTCCATTTGGGAATTATTTATAGTTAATTATTTCTTCTTTTCCTTCTAATTTACCTTCTGCAACTTCCCATACTGAAATGATAGGGAAAAATCTTGAAAACAAGGTTACAATCAGCATCATTGCAGCAAAAGTTGCAGCAACAATTGTCCATTCTATAATACTTGGACTGTAATGTGTCCATGATTTTGGGACATCTTGAATAGGTAAATATGGTGTTAGTAGCCCTGGAATAACTATCAAATAACGTTTCCACCAACCTGCAATAAAAACAGCTAGAGCTATTATGGTAAGAGGTAATGGTTTTCTCATTTTTTTGAACATTGGCAATATACACGGTACTACAATCCCGAAGAATACTACTGACCAATAAAATGGAGCTTCTTCACCAATAAATAAGTTTAATAAATGATTAGCGTGTAAGCCTGACATTTTATATGCTGGAACAAGATATTCGTTAATATTAAAATACGCATAAATTAATCCCATTAGCACCATCACTTGTCCTAATTTATCGAAATGCATTTCGGTTAAATATTTTTCTAATTTATATGCTTTTCTAAAAATGTAAGTAGCAAGAATCATAGCAGCCGAACCTAACAAAAAGGCACCTGAAACGAAATAAGCTCCAAAATTTGTGCTATCCCATTCTGATCTTAAAGTTAATGCAAAAAGCCAAGCTGTAACTGTGTGAATGGAAACTCCTAAAGGAATTACTAATATAGTCAATATTTTAACAGTCTTTTTTAATATTTTCCATTGTTCAACTGTTCCTTCCCAACCAAAAGAGAGGATGTCATACATTTTTAATTGCCATTTTGGCAAATGTTTCAAATGATTTTTACAGGTAGTCAGCGATGGAATTAATGGAATAAAAAGTAAAATAATACTTGTTGCTAAATAAGTCATAATTACAATAATATCCCACACAATTGGCGATTGAATTCGTCCGTGGGTTACAAGATAATACAATCTATCAGGTCGTCCCATTGCTGCAACTATACTAACACCGGCCAGCATAATTGCTCCTACAGCAATTACTTCGGCAATTCTGGAAAGTGGTCGATACCATTCAAAATGTGTCAGTTTAAGTACCGCTGACATTAAAACTCCAACTAAACTCAGAGCCACAAAAAACACAAAGTTTGAAATATAAACTCCCCACATAGTGTAATCTCTAAGCGATACGGTTACATATTTGCTTTTGGTTTCTTGAATATAATAAGCAACAACTCCTGCTAAGCAAACTGCAATTAGAAATGCAATCCATATTTTTCCTGCTTTCCCAATTTTTTCGAGTGGACGAAGCAAGTCATCTTTCATTATCATATACTCTTCCTGGGTAAAGGTTTCGTATTTTGTGGAATCTGGTATATTTTTTTCTTTAGACATAGTTTTACTTTTTAAAGATTATTCTTTTGTATTATGAGCTTCTGTTGCCTCTTCAAACGGGAAATTACGAGCTACAGGAGGTAGATAGTAGACCCGCGGTTGTGTTCCTAATTCTTCAAATTGGCGATAAGCTCCTCTATCTTGCAATAGTTTTTTTAATCTAAAAGTATCTTCACCATTCGTAACTACATCTTCTAATTCGTCACCGTGAAGAATGGCACCATTTGGACATTCAACAACACAAGCAGGCAATAATCCTTGTGCAGAACGATCTGTACAGAAATCACATTTGGCAACTGTTCCTTCTTGTGCATAAGGAATTGTGCAGTGGTTGGGATCCGAGGTGTCATTTCCATGCTCTTCAGTAAATTTTACTTGTTCTGGTCTTCCAAAATTGAATGTACGAGCAGAATAAGGGCAAGCTGCCATGCAGAATTTACAACCTATACAACGGTCATTATCAATAGCAACTATTCCATCTGAACGTTTGAATGTGGCATCAACTGGACATACTTTTGTACAAGGAGGATTGTCGCAATGGTAACACATGGTTGGGAACCAATAAGGTGATTCCAATGCTGAATTTTGCATCTTTTTCACCTTGATATATTCAACTGGAGCTAAATAATTATGAGCTTTCTGGCATCCTTCAACACATTTTCTTGCGTTAGCACATCTGGCTAAATCAATCACTCTGATGAATTTTTTCCCTTCTACTCCTTGACGAATTTCTTCTTTACTAAATTTATCATTTGAGGCATGGTGCTCTACTAGCGAACTATCTACTTCTATTAATTTACCCTCAGCTGTAAGCACTTTTACTTTTTTACCGGTAGTTTTTGGACTTTCATCAGTAACTGCTTTTGCAATTGCAGTTCCTGCCAAGGCAATTCCTCCTAAAGCGCCTAGCCTTAGAAAATTCCTTCTGGATGAATTATTATTTTCTTTTTCCATATTGTTTATATTACTTTTTAAAAACTCAACACAATATAAAACAAACCAAGAAAATAGGTTGTTTCATTTTGCATTTAAATTGTGATGTAAATTTCTATATTTCATTTTCAAATTTCAATGATAATTATCATACTTTAAAAAATTTTTCAATAATTTAATTTTAAGCATTATTCTATTCAGATTAGTAATATTAGGATTTTTCGTTTGGTAATTAAAAAAGAGACTTATTTATCCCATTATTCAAAAAAGAAAAAGAGGATAAACCCATCCTTATTGGAATGAGAATCCTCTTTTTTAATTCAATTCACACCATTTGTTGTATTATATTGACAAATGATTTATTTATAGTCTTACCAGGTTCTTGAAATATTAAATCCAATTGCAAAATCACCTTCGAAGAATTCATTTTGATTTAACATATTGCTTTGCTGATTTACAATTCCTCTGTAATTACTCACGAATATTTGAAACGTATGTCCTACAGTTGAGAACTCAGTCCCAATGGAAAAACCAGATTTAGGCGCAATTTCTTGCGACGTAATAGGTTGATTTACATCCAAAAGAATTGACATATCAGAAGTAACTTTGGCTCTACCACCAAATTCAATGGCAAATAAATCATTGCTCATTGGAGCTTGCACAGTGTTATAATGAGAATAACTTGGAGCTATCTGTAATGAAATTGCTTTAGTAATTCGTTTTGCTATTATCAATTGGTTAAAAAAGGACCAACGATCTGACGTGTTATAGAAATTCTCTTTTGGCAAAGCGCTAATAGACATATTCCCATAATAAGTGACACTCACTGGCATTTTACCATTAACCGTTTGTCTTAACAAAGCTGTTTTAAGACTAAAATCTTGTAATCTATTGTCTTTTGTAGTTCCAAAACCAACAGTAATACGATCTGTAATGGAGTAATTTACTGCAATACGAATATTTGCCGGTGCCCAAATCCCAATCATATCATTGGTTCCATTTACTAGACCAAAACGGTGATTCATAACCATTTCTATAGTTCCTTTTGAATAAACCCGATTCGTTTGGCTTTCTATTAATGAAGTACTTTCAAAAGCAGCACGCTCATACTCCACTTCCTTAACGGCTGGAATATTGTCTTTTTGTTCTTGTGCCAATAGCATCATTGGCAAAGAAAACACAGCTATAAATATTATTTTATATAATTTCATGATTTTCTATTTATAGTTAATTATTAAGTGCTCCGGCGTTAATCCACTTGTCAACCAATGCAATTTTTGAATCACTCCATTTTCCTGAAGTTGGCATTTGAGCTGCTCCATCACCCATTAGTGATTTATGTAATTTGCTACCTGCAGCATTTCCTGGAATAACGTATTTGCTGTTTAAAGTCAATGCACTATATGAATTGGCTGATGTTAAATCAGGTGCTGTGGCTCCTGGCTTATGACAATTTATACAATCTTCACTCCATAATGGCTGAATATCTTTTGAGTAAGAAACAACTTCTGGAAGTGTACCAACTTTATCTGCTGGCAGTTCATCATAGTAACAGGATGTTGCCATCAAGCCTAGCGCTAGCATCATTAAATATTGAATTATTTTTTTCATCTTTTTTTTTTAATTGAATAATTGTTTTTATAGTTTACTCAACAATTTTCATTGTCAAAAGATTTAAAGTTCCGTGGGCAATAGCTGAATTACTAAAGAAAGCCATACCAAACTTCATTTCTTTACCTATTTCAAACACAACATCGTTTGCTGTATCTTCAGTTTTTAGTTTACGGGTAATTTCGATAACCCATTTCGTACCAGTGTGAACTGCTTTAATTTTGGTATCGTTTCTAGAATCATACCCTACAAATCCGCTACCGTCATTAATTTTAATACTAGGAAAACGTTTGGTTCCTTTTCCTTGTGCATAAGAAGCAAGATCAGCATTTGGGTCTAAGGTTTTAATAGTTCCAGTTGCATCATCTTTATAAGAAAGCGTTCCATCAACAGCTACTCCTGTAACTACTTTTGCAGTATAGTCTGCAACCTCTGCATCTGTTACCCAATAATAACCTGACAAGCCTGGTTTAATCCATTTTGGTCCTTTTTTACCAGTAACCGCATCCGTAAATACTGGTTTGTCATCATATTGCCCTTTTCCTGCATCAGTTAATCGTCCTTGTGCTTGCGCTGTTCCTCTTTTATCCTGAGTTCCTGCAGCATCATTATATGCATAAACATAACCATCATCAACAGTATTAGAAAGTGCATTTCTATCACGTTTCCAGTGCCATAAGTCTGCTTTTCCAGTTGCTGGCATATAATGTCTGGTTGCTTTGTCTCCTGCTCCTGCACCAGTTAAACCTCCATGGCAAGTGTATGCACAAGTTCCTTCGTTCCATCCTGAAGGAATTGCTCCTGTTGCATCTTTAATAGGAAACATAAATCCTATTTTATCTTCGTAGAATTTGTCATTATCATTGTTAGCATATTTATGTTCTTGTTTCCAAGTTTTTGTAGCTGGATCGAACCAGAAAGATTCTCTATCTCTACTATCATTGTTGTCTTCAACTTCTAATAAAAGATATAGGTTGGTTCCATCATGAGCTCCTTTTAATGAAAATTTATAAGATTCTCCCATATAAGATTCGAAAAGATCTAATGGTTCTGTGTTCAAAAATCCATCAGGATTTAACGGCACTGTTCTAATTCCTGCCGAAGGAACTGTATAAGAATTTATTAATGGTCTTGCATTTGCCCATACGGCGTCAATGTTTCCATCTACAACTGGGGCTGTGGCAAATTTTGTTACCAACAATTCATTAGGACTTGATGTTGCCACCTCTGGTATTGGTTCAACATAATCATCGGCATGGGTACATCCTTGTAAGGAGACTAATAAAAATCCTACAATAATTGACAGAGATTGTTTAATTCTTTTCATAGTTTTAATTGTTAAATTTATTTAAGTAATTTTTAAGTTAATATTGTGATATAAATTTATATTTTATTCTACTTAAATTAAATGATAATTATCATATTATTAAATATTATCAATTAATATGATAATATCATAAAATTCAAAAAAAAAAAAAAAAAACTCCGCATGACTTTGCTATTAAATCAGAATAAATGATTTTTATTAATAATTCTTACGAAAGAGGATGTTTTTGTTTTGTTTTATTTGTTATAAAACTGCAAAAAATAGCGATAAATAAGTTGAAACAGGACTAAAAAGTATTAATTCAAAAACCAAAAAATAGTCTTATAAATCATGTTTATTTTGAAATTATCTGTAGGTTATTTTAGGACGTGTCAAAGGACGTGTCAACTTTATAAATACCCCATACCTTACTGCAACCTTAGCCCAACCTTACAGCAACAAACCACAACAGAATCTCATTGCTTAATTTGGTTTAAGCAATATCAATTGTTTTGTTTCTAAAAGCAACTGTCTGCATAATCATTGACAATACAATAGTCAGCATCGCTCCAATAAAGTTGAGCCACAAATAACCTAGTTTTTCTTCGCCACTCGGGTAAATAAAAATGGCATAGTAATAAATAACAAAAATGGTTATTTGGCTAATAACAGCGCTATAAAATATAGCTTTGGCCTGAACGTGTTTTATATAGAAGCCAACGAGAAAAATACCCAAAACCGTTCCGTAGAATATAGAACCCACAATATTGACCAATTGTATCAAGTTTTCAAACAAAGTTCCAATACTGGCAAAAAGAATGGCTACAATTCCCCAAAACAAAGTGAAAAATTTAGTAGCATTTACATAATGCTTTTCTGATTTTTCCTCTTTTAGATTCCGCTTATAAATATCTATGGCTGTAGTCGATGCCAATGCGTTGAGTCCGGAAGCTGTAGATGACATAGCCGCCGATATAATTACGGCAAGCAATAACCCAATCAAACCTTTGGGTAAATAATTCAAAATGAAATGAAAAAAAACGTAATCTTTATCATTGGTTTCGCTGTGAACATCGGCTTTCAGAATAATTTCTTTGGCACGATCTCTTAAATCTTTTTCCTTGCTGGATAATGCAACCAATTCTTTTCGAAGAATAGGGTTGTCATAATCCTGATTGAGTTGGTCAATATATAATAAATTAATCACTTTCTTATCTTCAGAAAGTGCCTCAAGCTTTTTTTCCAAAACGTGATACTCATTCTTAAATGCAGATTTTTCAACTATTGCTTTATTGTTTGGATTAAAATTCAAAGGAACCGGATTGAATTGGAAAAACACAAAAACCATAACTCCGGTAAGCAAAATAAAGAACTGCATAGGCACTTTTAGCAATCCGTTCATAATCAAACCCATTTGGCTTTCCCTAACCGATTTTCCTGATAAATAGCGTCCCACTTGGGATTGGTCGGTTCCAAAGTAAGCCAAGGCCAGGAAAAAACCTCCGGTAAGTCCACTCCAAATCGTATATTTTTCTTCCGGATCAAAAGAGAAGTCAACTATATTCATTTTATCATTTGCCCCAGCGATGTGCAAAGCGCTGGTAAAAGTCATATCATTGGGTAAAAAATGCAAAATGAGGAAGAACGTAATAAACATACCTAACATTATGACAAACATTTGCTGTTTTTGGGTCACGTTCACGGCTTTTGTTCCTCCCGAAAAGGTGTAAATTATCACCAGAACTCCTATTACAATGTTCATCAAAGTAAGATTCCAACCCAACAATGCCGATAAAATTATCGCTGGGGCATAAATGGTAAGTCCAGTTCCCAAACCTCTTTGCACTAGGAAAAGAATCGCAGCAAGCGAACGAGTTCTTAAATCGAAACGTTTCTCGAGGTATTCATAAGCAGTAAAGACCTTGTATTTATGATAAATTGGAATAAAAGTCACACAAATAACCACCATAGCTATGGGTAATCCAAAATAGAACTGCAAAAACCCCATACCATCGTGATAAGCTTGCCCTGGAGTCGAAAGAAAAGTGATGGCACTGGCTTGTGTAGCCATAACCGAAAGTCCTACAGTATACCAAGGCGTTTCGTTATTGCCTAAAATATAATCTTCCACATTCTTGCTGCCGCGAGTTTTCCAAACGCCATAAATTACTATAAAAAGCAAGGTTACTACAAGTACAATCCAGTCAAATAATTGCATAGGCTAGGAATATAATTTCATTAAAAAATAAAAGATTAAAATATAAATAACATTAGCCACGAGAACCCAAGTGTAGCTTTTTTTCCAAGTTTTAACTTTTTTTGTTTCCATAATTTTTTGTTTTTTGCCACGAAGGCACAAAGGCGCAAATTTTACAAATTATTATTTAATTTTTTATGACTGTCGCAATGCGGACCATAATTTTTATACTATTTTTTTAAACCATTAAGAAATTAATAAAATTAAGTTTTAAGCCTTAATGAACCATAATTTCTTAATGGTTTAAAGAATAAAATGACCTATTTTTTTCTTTGTGTCTTTGTGACTTTGTGGCAATCTTCTTAACGTTTTCCTTTTTCAGCAGGAATTGAAACGGGATTTTGCAACGAAATCATATTGGACAATAATTTATAAGCACCTGAAATTCCTTCGGGTAATTCCCTGAAGAAACTTAATCCTGTGTAAATATAATATCCTTTTCCGTAAGGAGCGATTAATAACGCACCCTTTTTAGGAGTTTCTCCTTTGTCATTGGAAGATAAAATTGGAGTAAAGGCTTTGTCAAAATCACTCGGATAATACAATCCTTGCTCTTGTTTCCAACCTTCGAAATCCTTTGTGGTGATTTTATTGGGTGAATTTAATACAGGATGATTGGGCGCTAAAAACCGAACTTCTGCATTTTCCTCTGTTACTCTGTCGCGAGAGATTTTCATAGGAAACGGTGCAATATTTTCGGTTACCAATTCATTTGGATTATTATATTGCACGAGCATTGTTTTGCCACCCTTTACAAAATCAAAAAGAATATTTTGTTTATTTGCCAATGCCTGAACTGTATTGTAAGCTCGAATTCCAGTCATAACCACATCAAAATTTGCCAGTTTTTCAGGAGAAATTTCTTCCGGATTGAGCAGCGTAACTTTGTAGCCCATTTGCGCCAAACTATTGGGAACTTCATCACCAGCTCCCATAATATAAGCAATTTTTTCTTCTTTAATTTTTAAATCCATTCGGATAAACTTGGCTTCCGAAGGTTTTAATACTTGTTGTTTTGTAATATGGTTGAAGTCAATAATGATTTGCTCTTTGTCAAATATTTTTCCATCAATAATGGCAATGCTTTTAGCAATAACTTCATAAGGTGAGTTTGGAGGCGTAACTTCAAAATACACTGTTAATTCAGTTCCTTTTTTGTCCAAAGTAAAAGGAATAGATTTTGGTAAAACTTGCCAATTTATTGGCAAATCCAATTGTAAATCACCTTTTACAGCATCTTTTCCAGCCTTGATTTTCACAGCCAAATATTTCTTTTTATTGTCTTTGAAAAGCGACACTTTATCAAGAATACTAGTCGTTACTTCAGGAACAATGTCCAGATAATTATACATTTCGCCTTTTACATCATCATTGTATTTGTAAACAACGGTTCTTTCAAAAGGAATTTCGATTCCGTTAATTTGAACGTTGAACACCACTTTTACCTCCCGAATAATGTCAGGGATTCCAATAATCTTTTGATTAGAAACCGTGTACAACCCTTCTGTTGCTTTTTCTTTTAGCCAATAGGGTTGCGTGTATTCAATGGTTGAAGGCAATTGTAAATCAAGATTTATATTTTGTGAAATATTATTTTTTAAAGATAAATTTTGAGGTGTTTTTTTGGATTCTGGCAATGTGATAACACTTGTCAAATCCATTGCAATTTGACTTCTATTTATCACTTCAAGTTTCAATTTTAAAAGGCTCGCCGGAGTTGCTTCTTGATTTTGGGCAACTGCTTCGAGAAATAATCCGGCACAAGCAGCGATAGTTTTTTTGATTTCTTCAGATTTTATTAATTTCCAATGGTTTTCATCCAAAGATTGAATAAGCGAATAAGCTTTCACTAAATCTGGAATACTCGCTGAAGGATTTGCAAAATCAAATTCAGAAGCTATTTTGGTCAGCAATTCTCCAATAGGTTTTCCTCCTTTCACCCGATTCCAGGAAGTGTCAATTCCTTCGAAAATGTCAACTTTATCTTGAAGCGGTTTGCCATTTAAAAATTCTAAATATTCTGTTTCTTCGCCACGACTACCAGTACTGCCAAAACCTTGCGATTGATGACGACTGCGACTCAAGGCAGCTATTTCCTGATTTGATTTCCCTATAGACTGATAATAAACTCCTGTCTGTATCGAAAATAAATTTTTTTTGTCAGCGGCATCAAATTTCTCCTTGCTTCCGTAAAACCACCACGAAGTGTTGAAAAACTGGCGTTTGGGCTGCCAAGGTTCTACTAATTTTAATTGCTCGGGGAAAATAGCCGGATTATTGGCCAAATCAAAACTTTTCACACTCAAGAGTGCCGATGCAGTATGATGACCGTGTGTCGTTCCTGCAGAACGATGGTCAAACCGATTGATAATTACGTCAGGTTGAAATTTTCTAATGGTCCAGACAATATCAGAAAGCACTTTTTCCTTGTCCCAAATTTCTAAAGTTTCATCCGGATTTTTTGAATAACCAAAATCATTGGCACGTGAAAAAAACTGCTCTCCACCATCAATTTTCCGAGCTTCAATCAGTTCTTGGGTTCTGATTACTCCTAGTAATTCTCGCAATTGTGAACCTATCAAATTTTGACCTCCATCACCTCGTGTCAAAGATAAATAGCCTGTTCTTGCTTTTGTTTCATTGGATAAATACGAAATCAACCGAGTATTTTCGTCATCAGGATGTGCTGCAATATAAAGTACGGAACCCAGAAAGGTTAGCTTTTGTATTTGATTGTAAATTTCAACAGAGTTTGGTTTTTGAGGCTGTTGTGCATTTATTATTTGGAAAGAAAGAAGGAATATAACAAGAAATTGAATCAAAACTTTCTGCATTTTTCTGGAATTTAATTGGCAATAAGCCCAAATGTAGTAATTTATTGAATTTCAAAATACAGTTTTTTATTTTCTTTGGCAAAAAGGAACGATTTGGATTCAAAAAAAGAGAACCAATACAGGTTCTCTCATTTTATTATAACGAAAATTAGAAATTAATGCTTGTCATTTCCCTTTCCTTTGTTCTCTTTCCTTTTGTTCTCATTTCCTTTGTTATTACCATTATTTCCTTTGTTATTGCCTCCTTGATTATTCCCACTATTTCCATTTGAATAATTTCCGTTATTACTGTTATTACTGTTATTACTGTTATTACCATAATAATGAGGGTTTTTTCCAATTGTTTTTTGCGGACTTCCTTTATATCCTTTATGATATTTTGCTTTATGGCTATTGAAATAGTAATATGGATGTGAACCGTGATAATCTGTTAAAACTACTTTATATCCACTGTACAAATCATAATTTCTGTAGGTTCCGGGTAAATATCTTGCCCTAATCCATATTCCGTTATTAATGTAAATAAATTGAGAAGCTCTAATGTCATAATAAGCCTGAACATCTGGTAAATAATAATAGTGCACATTAGAATAACCAACCGGACCCCAAGAAGGAGGCGAACCAATGGTTACATTTACCGAAACCTGCGCTTGCATCAGACTAGATGCAAATAGGAATATTCCCACCGCAATTAATTTTAATGTTTTCATTTTTTTTGATTTTTATTTAAAATTATCATTGAGCTAAAGTTACAAAATAATACACAAAAACGTTACATTATCATCTTTAATATTTACAAAATTTTAATTCCAAACAAAAGAGTTTAAATTTGTAAAATAATTTTCAACAATGGGTTAGCTTATTTTTGTTATTTATAAATAACGGTTCTTGGCTTGTCTAAACCAAAATCCTGAAATCCAAAATCAGAAGAATCAAATGAATTTGTTTTGAAAATATTATTGCCATTTCCAGGAATAGTTGGATAATAAGCAAGGGAAACCTGAAAAGTACGAAACACTAAATAATCATTAGTAATTATAAATCCAATTCCAATTTTTGAAAAAGCTTGGCTATTGCGCAATCCTGTTTCTTCGGTTCCGAGCATTGCAATCGTATAATTGAAATAAGGATTTAATCGGAAACCCAAAAGATTCCAAGGTGAATAGGCTTGAGTTTGAAAAGTCAACATCATTTTTTGATTGCCATAAATGGCACTTTTGAAACCTTGAATTCCATAATTTTCGTTAATTGTTAGCTGGTCTCCAATAGAATTCTGACGATTAATTCCAATAATTATTTGAGGTTTAATAAACTGCCTTAATTTCCATTTTCCAATATCAATCAAATTAGTGAAATAATCGGCTTGGAAAGAAAATGCTGTTTGATTGGTTACCGTTTTATTGAAGAATGTTCCCAACTCAAAGTTAAGACTTAGAAATCCCCATTCAAAATAATTCCCAAATGAAACCTGGCCTCCTAAATAGAAACGTCCAACATCATTTTTATATTGGTAACCAGATGTTATACCAAATATTTTTCCAATAGGAACATCCTCGATGACACCACTTTTGAAAATATACTTGTCCTCAACATATTTTCGCGTTGAAATCCCAATACCAGAAAGGAAAAGTTGTTCTGAAGAATAAAAATCAATTGGGTCATAATCAATTGTTGGACTTTCAAGGTAATCTATATTCAGGAACCTGCCGGAGATAATCAGGTTAGTTACTCTGTCATTTTCTGAATTCCCCTTAGACAGCTTAAAAGCTCGCCCTGTCCAATAGTCCTGTGCATTGTATTTAAACTTTTGTCGGGCATAAACTAAATTGATATCTGCAAGTGTATCAGTCCTAAATTGTTGAGTCAGATAAACACCTCCGGCCCATTTTGCAAAAGGGGAGTAAAAAGGACGTTCAATATTGATACTTTTGCCATGATTATCATCTAAATCATTAAAATAATTAAAGGTTGTTTTAATGAATGTATTTTTGATATTTGGAACAACATATTCCAGAATATAAGCATTTTTTCCGTCAGTGTATCTTTTTTGATATCTACTGTTAAAAGTATGACCAGAGCCAAAAAAATTACGTTCATTCAATTGAAAATTAGCCTTTGTATCTGTAACCTCAACTCTTGGCAATAAACTCCAACTGTCTAAAACGCGGATAAAAACATCAACTGAATCAGCATTTTCAGCAATTAGTTCTGTGGCAATTGTAACTCTGCTAATATAGCTTTGAGCTCTTATTAAACGCACCGATTCTTTTACCAATAAGGAATCCAAAGGTTTGTTTTCTCTAATAAGCAATAAATTCCGAATAGCTAATCGTTTAGTTTTTATGTGAATATGATTCCCGTTTTTTTCGACCCAGTTTCTGGGCTTCTTTGTAGTATCAATCTCAGAATATCCAAAAGGGTCAAGAGTAACAATATTAATATTTCTGATAATTTTGCCCTCAAATTGTTGATAACTCTTTTGAATTATTCTTTTCTTTTTCTTCTTTTTTGAATTGATTGGTTTAAAAACCAACTTATGAACAAACTTGGTAAACTTATGTTTTTTTGAATAGGTTTGAATGTCCTTATACATTTCTAAACTATCTTTTTTAGGAACATTTTCTTGTGAAAAAGAGATTTGAAAGAAAAGAAATATAAAAATTATGGAGAGAATTTTTGGTTTTTGGAACATAAAAAAGATTAATAGTTGCTGATAAAATTTTTACATTGGCAAATTTGTATAACAAGCAAATATTAGATTTTTTAGTTTCAAAAGTGTTGTATTATTTTTAAAATTTCTTATATAATTATCACTTTAAATCAGTCAGCAAAATCAATTGGATCAATAGGTTTTTTTATAATCGAAATGCCTTTTTGCAGCAGCAGATTATTTGGATAGACAATCATTTCACCATTTTTGGATTTCAAATAAACGTGAAAGGCACGAATATCTTCGATTGTAGCTTCAATAGGAAAATCTTTATCGTGTATGAGAATCACATCACCAATTCTGAACGGAAAAGAAAAAAACAGGATAATTCCTGAAGTAATATTGCTAAGAATTGACCATTGGGCAAACATCGCAACTCCGACAACAGTTGTTATGGAGGAAAGTGCAATAAAAATATCTTTGGTCTGAACTCCCCAAATAATAATTATGGAAAATGCGGCCAGAATATTAATCAATAGATGAAAGTATTTAATAACCAGTTTTGTTCGACGCTCCTTTATTTGGCTTGACTTGGCATAACGTCGCACTAATTTTGAAACAATAACTCGTAATATCATCACTAAAACTAATAGAATTCCTGTGGCAATTACTTCTCTTGTGAAATCATTAAAAAATCCCATATCTTAAAATTTAATGCTAAATTACTCAAATATTCGTAGACTTTCTATGCAACCATTCCCAGAATTTGTATACATTTTATATATACTAATTTAGTATTTTCTTTAATAAAAAAGAGAGTCCCAAAATAGAGGGCACTGAAAAAGTCATTTTAGTACTTAATTGATTAATAAATAAGGAGTAGAAAACTAGTTTTTCTGCTCCTTATTTTGTATTTTTAAGTTTAA
>NZ_JAYWCK010000163.1:0-3894 GCF_043780635.1 Flavobacterium sp. | reverse complement strand
TACCCCACTCTGTCTTTTTTTGCTAAAAATTAAAATAATACAATTTGAGTCAAGTTATCTTAAAATAATTATACTTTAAACCCGTAATTCGCATAAGTTGAATATTAGTATAAAAGTCAGACTATATACAATGTATAGTCTGACTTTTCTTGTGGTAGGAATGTTAAATTCTTGTGAAAACCATCAAAACAAAATTGAGTTAGTATGGAAAAATAAGCGTGCCACCGGAATACAGATACCCAAACACCTATTAAAAGACTTTTCGATAACTGAACCAAATTCTTCCTTAAAAATAGTATTGCTGAAGGCTACAAATCAAGGTATTTTAGGCAATTTTGTTTCAGCCAATACTTCACTAATATTTGAGCCGCTTATCCCTCTAACACCTGGACTCACTTATCATATTTTGCAAAATAATGCACCAATAGGTGAAATAACCGTTCCATTTGATGAAAGCGAACAAGCACCTGCGTTAATTTCTATTTATCCTGAAACAGATACTTTACCTGAGAATACACTAAAATTTTATTTTAGGTTTTCAAAACCGATGCGTACTGGTCAGTCTCTACAATTTATCTGTTTATTAGATAAAAACAAAGATACTTTACGTAATATATTCCTCAATTTGCAACCTGAATTGTGGGATTCGAGTACCACAGTTTATACTCTATGGCTTGACCCTGGACGTATAAAGCGAGGATTGGTACTTAATAAAGAACTTGGCAACCCACTTAAAATAAAAGAAAAGTATCAGTTGGTTGTTTCTCAACAATGGAGAGATAACCGTGGTTTAAAACTCGCAAAACAATACACAAAAGAGTTTTTAGTTGGAGAATGGGATAACAAAGTTCCTGATATTTCACAATGGCAATTGTACCTCCCAAAAGCAGGTGCCTCAACACAACTCATCATTAATACACATCAGGCTTTAGACCATTATTTATTACAGGAATCAATCAGCATTATTGACAAAAATGGAATGCCTGTAAAGGGAAGCATAAGTATTAGTGCCAAAGATAAACTATGGCATTTCTTACCATCAGAATCTTGGAAAGCAGAGAACTATAAGTTACGGGTGAACGCCCTACTTGAGGACTTAGCTGGAAATAATCTAAACCGTGTTTTCGACCGAGATATTACCAAAGAAAAGAAAAAAAACAATGCTTATTATGAACTCTCATTTGATTTGAAACCTTAATTAGCAATAGGGGTCATACATTTGAAAACTAAATTCACTACCAATGTTCAAAAAGTCAGGTAAGTACATAATGGCTTAAAAACAAACATTTGATAGATTGCGAAGTATATTTAACCAATTCTATAAACCCTAATACAATGTTTAAACAAAAAGCAAATTGGCTTACATTTTTGCTAATTATCTCGATTTTAGGAAATGTTTTTGCCAATGTTTCTATCGACAACTTAAAGGTTGATTATCAAGAAAAACCGCTCGGAATTGATATTGAAAATCCTCATTTTTCATGGCAAATGAAGGCTTTGGACGCTAAAAGAGGTTATTCTCAAAATGCCTATCAGATTGTAGTTATTGACTCAAAAAATCTAATCGTTTGGGACTCTAAAAAAGTTAATTCTGACATTTCGCACGGCATTGAATATGCTGGAACATCGCTGAAAGCAACTACTCGCTATACTTGGAAACTAAGCGTTTGGGACAATACAAATAAAATTTCAAGCAATAGTTCATGGTTTGAAACGGGTTTGATGAATCCCGCTATTTCGGCTTGGTCAGGAGCAAGTTGGATTGGCGGAGGCAACGAAGATTTGGTGCTTTATTCGCATTATTTGTCAGTTTATAAATTCCAATACGCTGTTCAGCTTGATAAAGCTTCCAATTCAACTAAAGCAGCTTTTGTTTTTGGAGGAAATGATGCTCGTTTGATGGACAAAGATTTAAATTTGATGGCAATGGAAAATATTCCTAATCGAAGTTATATCTCTTTTGAATTTGATGTTACAAATGTTTCGGAATCAGCAGATGGACTGGCAAAATTGAATATCTTCAGAGTGGGTTACACTAAAAATGATTCGAAAGAAACCCCAATAAAGAGCATCGAAATTCCGCAAACGATTATCAATCAAGCAAATAAATATGAAAAACATAAGATTTTTGTAGAATGTAATTTTGGTTTATTTGAAATATTTATTGACGGAAATAAAGCAGAAAACAAACTAAAAGAAAAAGTAGAAGGAGTTGCTTCGCCGTTTGCTGCACGTGGTTTTAATCTAAATCCTGTGGGAAGTGGTAATAATTTTATCAGTTTTCCGATGTTGGCAGATATTGGTTTTCAAACTAATGATAAGCAAGTAGCACGTTTTTCAGAAGTAGAAATCAAAAATTTCCGTTTTCCATCAAACACTTTATTTACAGAAAAGCTTGATAATCAACCTTATAATGGTGTTTTCAAGTCAAATAATTTAAGTGTTGAAAATGGCAATTATGTAATCAAAGGTGGTGCTTTAATTTTAGCTAATCCAAGCAAAAATGCCGCTCCGATGCTCCGAACCACATTTTCTACGCAAGCAAAGGTTATCAAAACGGCTCGCTTGTATGTAACCGCTCGAGGTATTTATGAGTTTTATATGAATGGCAAACGAGTAAGCAACGACTACTTTAACCCAGGTTTGACTCAATACAACAAAAATCACATGTATCAAACGTATGATGTGAAAGACGCGTTGAAACAAGGCGAGAAAAATGCCATTGGTGCATGGTTGAGTGAAGGTTGGTGGAGTGGAAATATTACTTTTAGTGGCGATAGTTGGAATTACTTTGGAGATAGACAATCGCTTTTGAGTAAATTGGTTATTACCTATTCAGATGATTCGGAGCAGATAATCACCTCAAATCCAAGCGATTGGAAGTTTTTCAATGACGGCCCTATTCGTTATGGCAGTTATTTTCAAGGAGAAGTTTATGATGCAAATAAAGAGGTTTTGATAAAAGATTGGTCAACCGCCGCTTACGATGCAAGTGCTTGGAAAGCTACCGTTGAAGTTCCATTAGAAGGTACTGCTTATCAAGGTACTTTTACTGATGGTCGTGGGCAAAAGTCAACTTTTGATTATAAAGACTTTAAAATTATTGGTCAAATGGGCGATAATGCCACCATCGTAAAAACAATGATTGCTCAGAAAGTTGAGGAAGTTCGTCCGAAAGTTTTTGTGTATGACATGGCTCAAAATATGGTGGGAGTTCCACAAGTTTTGATTAAAAATGGTAAAAAAGGTCAAGTAATTACGATGCGTTATGCCGAAGTAAAATACCCAAATTTGAAAGAATATGGTGAAAATGTAGGCATGGTGATGATGGAAAATATCAGAGCCGCACTTACCCAAGATATATATATTCTGAAAGGAGGCGATGAAACCATTCAACCAAGATTTACTTTTCATGGTTATCGTTATCTCGAAATTACTGGAATAGACCAAGCCATTCCTGTAACTGATGTTAAAGGCTTGGTAATCAGTTCGGTAAATGAATTGAGTTCGGCTTATGAAACATCAAACGAATTAGTAAATAAACTTTGGAAAAACATTACATGGTCGCTTCGCAGTAATTTTCTTTCCATTCCAACCGATACACCTGCCCGTAATGAACGCATGGGTTGGAGTGGCGATATTTCGGTTTTCTCAAAATCTGCAACGTATTTAACAAATTCAGATTTATTTCTCAGAAGACACCTTTTGGGTATGCGTGATGTGCAAGCAGAAAGCGGTAGATTTACTGATGTAGCTCCAATGGGTGGCGGTTTTGGTGGCACGCTTTGGGGAAGTGCAGGAATCGTAGTAGCGTGGGAAACTTACCAACAATATGGCGATGTACAGCTTTTGAAAGAACATTACGATGCTATGAAACGCTACATTGCATTTTTA
>NZ_JAYWCK010000162.1:0-33330 GCF_043780635.1 Flavobacterium sp. | reverse complement strand
CGTTTTGCTTTTTTTCAATCGCTTTGATGATGGGTGCGATTTTTATAAAATTAGGTCTTGCACCTGCAACTATGGTGATTTTCATTAGGCTATTTCTTTAATTAACGAAACAAATTGTTTCAATTTTCCGCTATTGGTTCGTTCCAGTTTTTCTTTTCGGACAAATGTAAAAACCAATCCTTTTTCCAAATATAAGGCAATTGCCGCTTCAATTTTGTTGATTTGTGCCAAATTTAATTCGGTTTCGCTTACATATTCAATGTCAAAAGTATCTATTTTAGTTTGTTTGATGACAAATTCTTTTACATTTCCATCGTCTTCGATAATGCTTTTGGTCACATAGTAAAAAGTCAATCCGGGAGATTTTTTCCCGCTCGGTAAAATGGCAACGTCATTGGTTCGACCAATTAATTTTTTAAGAATCGGTTTTTTGGCCGTGCTTTTTTCATCCAAAATTCCAATGTCGCCAATGTCGTATCGAATAAAGGGATGCGCTTTGTTGAATAAAGAAGTAATCACAATCCGACCTTCTTTTCCATAAGGCAAAACGGTATTATTCTCGTCCAAAATTTCTACAAAAAGGGTTTCGGAATTTACTTGCCATTCGCCGTTTGGATTTTGAAAGGCAATCAAATCCAGTTCCGAAGCTCCATATTCATTGACAACTGGAACTCCAAATTGTTTTCCCAAGAGAATTTTATCATCTTCAAAAAGCATTTCAGAAGTGACAACACAGATTTTCAAAGTGGGGCAAATTTCTTTTAAGACAATATTTCTTTGTTGTAAAAACTTGGCAAACAAAACGATTGAACTAGTATAACCATTGATATAATCAAACTTTCGAGTTTTGAATTCGTTTAAAAAACCATCTAAAACTTTATCTGACAAATCGAAAATCGAAAATCGAAACCTATTGGAAAAAAAATCTTTAAATCGCTCTTTCGTGTTCCCTATAAAATCCAATGGAATTCCGTAAAAGCGAGCTTGATAGGAACTATTAAAATCAATTTCGAACCAACCAAATCGATTGATGATAGTTGCCCAAGTTAAGGCGTGTGAAAATTTATCTTTGCCAAAAATAAACGGATCGCCACCGGAGCCTGAAGTTTTGTTAACGTAAATTGTTGCAGGAGAAAATCCAGATGAAAGTCTTTCTTTTAAGGGTTCTTGAAAGTCTTTCTTGGTCATTATCAGCAAATCGCTCCAATTATTGAAAGAGGTTTTGCCTACAAGTTTTTGATAGGACGAATTATTCTTTAAATGATAGTCAACAATTTCTTGTTTTTTATTTTGGATAAAATCTTCAAATTCTTGTTCGGGAATCAACTGAATTTTTCGCAATTCGGCTTTAGCTTTCTTTATTGGAAAGGCATTTAATTGCAGCGATAATTCGAAAAATGGAAACATTTGGTGAATATATTTTACCAAAAATAATATTTACGAACAACTAATGACCTACAACCAACAACTTTTTGAAAATTAATTATTTTTTAAGTCTAAAAGCAATTATTTTTGCCAAACTTAACAACAACACAATGACAATTTTACTTTTAGGTTCAGGAGGAAGAGAACACGCTTTTGCTTGGAAAATGATTCAAAGTCCGCTTTGCGACAAACTTTTTGTAGCTCCGGGAAATGCCGGGACGGCGTCGATAGCCAGCAATGTTGATATCAGTCCAACAAATTTTGATGCTATAAAAACATTAGTACTTCAGGAAAAAGTGGAAATGGTAGTTGTTGGGCCGGAAGATCCATTGGTAAAAGGGATTTTCGACTTTTTCAAAAACGATGGTGATTTAAAAGATATTCCGGTTATTGGACCATCAAAATTAGGCGCCACTTTAGAAGGAAGTAAAGAGTTTGCCAAGGAATTTTTGATGAAACACAATATTCCAACAGCCGCTTATGATAGTTTTACTGCCGAAACAGTAGAGAAAGGATGTGATTTCCTGGAAACTTTACAACCACCATATGTTTTGAAAGCAGATGGATTGGCAGCAGGAAAAGGCGTTTTAATCATTCACGATTTGACGGAAGCCAAAGACGAATTGAGAAATATGTTGGTAAAGCAAAAATTTGGCGCTGCAAGTTCTAAAGTCGTAATCGAAGAGTTTTTGGATGGAATTGAATTAAGTTGCTTCGTTTTGACCGACGGAAAGAGTTATAAAATTTTGCCAACAGCCAAAGATTACAAACGCATTGGCGAAGGAGACACAGGTTTGAATACAGGTGGAATGGGAGCGGTTTCTCCAGTTCCTTACGTGGATGATGTTTTGATGGAAAAAATTGAAACTCGCATCGTAAAACCAACAATTGAAGGTTTCCAGAAAGACGGTATTGAGTATAAAGGATTTGTGTTTATTGGATTGATTAACGTAAATAACGAGCCGATCGTAATTGAATACAATGTGAGAATGGGTGATCCTGAAACCGAAGTGGTTGTTCCAAGAATGAAATCGGATTTAGTGGAATTATTTTTGGCAGTAGCCAATGAAAAATTAGCCGAAATCACTCTTGAAATTGACGAGAGAAGTGCCACTACAATTATGCTTGTTTCTGGCGGTTATCCTGAAGATTTTGAGAAAGGGAAAGTAATTTCAGGATTGGAGAACATTGAAGATTCAATTGTTTTTCACGCAGGAACAAAATTGGAAAACGGAAATGTGCTTACCAATGGAGGAAGAGTTTTGGCCATAACATCTTTTGGTAACGACTTTCAAGAAGCCATAAAAAAATCTTACCAAAACATAGACAAGCTAAATTTTGATAAGATGTATTTTAGAAAAGATATTGGTTTCGACTTACTTTAAAAAAGAATGAGCCGTTGTATCTTGGTCTTCTTGACCACTATCTTGGTGTAATTTCAATTGTTTGCACCAATATACGATTGCAACAGCACAGATGGCCATAAAAATCCAGTTGATAGTATTGGCTCCAGCCCAACAAACACGTTCTAATTCTCTTAGATAATTATGTAAGGCGAAAAAAATGTTTTCAAATAACCATTGAATTCCTTCAAAAAATGCTCTCATCTTTGTACAAGTATTATATTTACAGTCACAAAAGTATAAAATATCCTTATGATAACAAGTGTTTTTAAAAAATCTACACCATTAAATTTAATTTTGGTTGTAATTTTAATGCTGGTTTTCTTTTTAATTTATCAGTTTCAAGATTTAACTTGGACAAATTCGGCATTTTCAATTTTTAAAAAAGCAATGTTATTTGTTGTTTTGTTGGGTTCCATTTTTATCACAAATTTTATTGCCAAAAAAAACGGATTGAGCAAAGACAGTAGCTACACGATTTTTTTCTATTTTTTATTTCTGCTGTTTTCCCCTTCAGTATTAAATAATGTCAATTTAATTTTATCAAATTTATTTGTCTTATTGGCACTTCGTAGATTAATTTCTTTGCAATCCTTAAAAGCATCCAAAGAAAAAATATTTGATGCCTCTTTATGGATTTTTGTGGCAGCCTTGTTTCACTTTTGGAGTATTCTTTATATTGTATTGGTTTTTATCTCCATAATTTTTCATGTTTCAAGAGACTATAGAAACTGGGTTTTGCCTTTTATAGCCTTTTTTGCCGTAGGAATTATTTCAATGCTTTTTTCGATAATTTTCTACAAAGACGTTCTGGGATATATCAATACAAATGCAATTACCAATTTTAATATTGATTATTTTACTAATAATTATCAAAACGCAGCCTTTTCAATCTATGTGACCATTGCTTTGTTTTTTGTAATTTCTATGTTTATATCATTACCGAATAGACCATTAGTATTGAATGCTTCGTATAAAAAAATCATCGGTTCTTTTTTTATTGGGATAGTGATTTTTGCAATTTCTTCAAGTAAAAGCAATGATTTATTGGTTTTTACAATTGCTCCATTGGCAATGATGGCAACTAGTCACATCGAAGTTAAGCAACAACAATTAAAGCAGGAAATGGTTTTGGCTGTATTTATACTTTGCAGTTTGTTTGCGTTTTTCTCGCAATTATAATTTATTTCCGTAAGCTAAATCACCAGCATCGCCAAGGCCAGGAACTATATATTTTTTGTCGTTTAGTTTTTCGTCCAAAGTTGCAACCCAAAGATGACAGGAATCGGGCAAATGTTTTTCAAGATAAGCAATTCCTTCCGGAGCAGCAATTATTACGGCAATGTGAATTTCTTTTGGTAGCCCTTTTTCCATTAATTTATTAAAAACCGCAACCATCGATTGTCCTGTGGCAAGCATTGGATCTATCAAAAGTAAGGTCTTGTTTTCAATATTGGGAACGGCTTGATATTCGACTAAAATTTCGAAAAACTCATCATTATTAGGATGATGTCTGTAGGCAGAAACAAAACCATTTTCGGCACTGTCAAAATAATTCAATAACCCTAAATGAAGCGGCAAACCAGCGCGAAGAATGGAACATAAAACCAATTGATCTGCAATTTCGGTGGTTTTTTTGATACCAAGAGGTGTTTGAATTTCGATATTTTTATAATGCAAATCTTTACTTAATTCATAAGCCATCACTTCGCCAATACGTTCAATATTTCTACGAAAACGCATACTGTCTTGTTGCACATTAACGTTTCTGATTTGACCAAGAAAATGATTAAGAATACTATTATCTTCTGATAAATAATGTGTTTGCATTGTTTTAAGTTTTGGTATTAAACTTCTTAAGTTTTTAAGGGACTATAAAAGTATAAAAAGTATCTTTGTAATTATAAAATATGAAAAATATGTTTTCAAAATTAGCTTATTCCGTTTTCGAACAAAGTATTCGCGATTATCATCAATTTGATAATGTAGATCAACCTATTAATAATCCTTTTCCAAAGGAAAAAATAGAACATTTATTATATTTAAAAAATTGGATTGACACCGTACAATGGCATTTCGAAGATATTATTCGTGATCCAAATATTGACCCAGTTGCAGCATTGACTTTAAAAAGAAGAATTGACTCTTCAAATCAGGAGCGTACTGACATGGTAGAATATATTGATGGTTATTTTCTTCAAAAAAATGCTCACGTTACAGTAAAAGAAAATGCTAAAATCAATTCCGAAAGTCCAGCTTGGGCATTTGACAGATTGTCTATTTTAGCTTTAAAAATTTATCATATGAACGAAGAGGCCAATCGTGCCGAAGCTTCACAAGACCACAGGGATAAATGTCAGGCAAAATTAAATGTGTTGTTAGAACAAAGAACTGATTTGTCAACTGCAATAGATGATTTATTAAAAGACATCGAAAGCGGCAATAAATTCATGAAAGTGTACAAACAAATGAAAATGTACAATGATGATGATTTGAATCCGGTTTTGTATCAGAATAAAAAATAAATTCTGACAAATCTAAATTGTCAAAAAAAATCAAACATATAGCCGTCATGAGACTTTCCGCAATGGGAGATGTCGCCATGACGGTTCCTGTTTTAAGGGCTTTTGTTTCGCAAAATCCTGAAATAAAAATTACTGTTATTTCCCGACCGTTTTTTAAACCACTTTTCGACACAATTCCTAATGTTTCTTTCTTTGCTTTCGACGAGATAAAGCGTCACAAAGGATTTTTTGGATTGTTGCACTTATTTCAAGATTTAAAAGCATTAAACATTGACGTTTTTGCTGATTTGCATAACGTTTTGCGTTCTAAAGTTGTTCGTACGCTTTTTGCCTTGACTGGGAAAAGAACAGCATTTGTTGATAAAGGCAGAGTACAAAAAGCAGCTTTAACACGTTCTGAAAATAAAATTTTCAAACCTTTGCCCACAATGTTCGAAAGACACGCAAAAGTGTTTGAAGAACTTGGTTTCACAGTAGATTTGTCAAATCCTATTTTCCCACCAAAACAAAAATTAGACGCAGAAATAGTCCATTTAATTGGAGAAAACCCTGGGAAACTAATAGGAATCGCACCTTTTGCACAATACGATTCCAAAGTGTATCCACTAGATTTAATGCAGGAAGTAATCGATAAATTAGATCAAAACAAGAACTATAAAATCTTGCTTTTTGGTGGAGGAAAAAAGGAAATCGAAATACTGGATTTGCTTTCAAAAGGCAGAGAAAATGTTGTCAATATTGCTGGGAAAATTAATCTTCAGCAGGAATTGCAACTCATCAGCAATCTTGATATGATGCATTCAATGGATAGTGCAAATGCACATTTGGCAGCAATGTTTGGTGTAAAAGTAATTACACTTTGGGGATCAACACATCCGTTTGCTGGATTTCTGCCATTCAATCAACCTTTTGAAAACGCATTGTTGGCTAATCGAAATTTGTTTCCAAAATTACCTACTTCAGTGTACGGAAATAAAAAAGTGCCAGGTTATGAAAGTGCAATGCGAACAATTTCTGTTGAAACTGTAGTTGATAAAATCAATGCTACAATTTAGATTCTTGGCAAGAAAGCGGATGCTTTTAACCTCATTTAATTTAAACAAATTGTAATTTATCAAAGAAATCATCTACCTTTATCTTTCGTATAATTTAAAAATAAACAAACCCTATGTTAGATTCAAAATCCTCTAGAAGAAATTTTTTTAAATTCCTTGGCTTGACTGCCGGGACAACGTTAATCAGTCAGGTAAGTTTTGCCGCCCACTTAGATCAAACGGAGATCAAAAAGTTAACCGATGAACAAAAGGAATTTATTATGCTCCACGAAAAATGGATGGATAAATTTATAGAAGTAATCAGAGTGCAAAAAACAGCTCCTGAAGATCAGGAAAACAACCAAAAGATGATTGCGATAACGGAAATGGCTGATGAATTCAAGCCAAAACTTAATGAATTTATGAAAGATGGTACTTTTGCATTAATCTACAAAATGTCGCTGGAGCGAATGAGCAAAGAAATCTAATTCAAAAGTTAGCCGGACACTTGACTTTTTCTCTCAAAGAATTTAAGAAAATTTTACAAATTCAAATTACGTTTTAAATCTTTTTAATAATTAATTTTGGTTGAAAGGAAATAATTTAAGGGCTGTTATTAGTTCAGTTTCCAATTTTTTTTAATTTTAGCACAGAATTCAACAAATAAAAAAGTTGAGATTATAAATTATTTTAATCACATTTTAATACTAAATAACATGGTAGTACAGTATCAGGGTAAACAAAACGGAATCCCTACAACATTCACGATTCGAATCAACGGAAACAATTTATCAAAAAGTAGTTCTAATTATGAAGTAGATTTATTGGTAGGAGACAAGCAATTGCCAACTTTTACGACATCAATTCATCAAAGTTTGTCTAATTGTTTAAAAGAAATTTACTTGTTCAGAAAACACAATAATATTAAGTTTGATGCTTCTTCAGAAAAAGTGGCGCCTAAACGAGTTCCTTACGATTTGGCTTTATACAACTGCCACAAAAACACTTTGTTTATGGCATAAACCATTTCTGCTTATTAAAAAAGACTGTTCATTGAACAGTCTTTTTTAATCGTATTTACAAAGCTTTAGGGAGCACTTTCTCATATGCTTTTCTTGGACTTCCTCTGAAATGTACTTCACCACAGAGAGTGTAGCCCGATTTTTCAAAAATTTTTAACATTGCAATATTGTCATAATTTGTGTCTGCTTTTACACTGACTATATTGTTTTTAAGAGCAAAATCTTCTATATATTTAATCATCATTTTAGCAAAACCTTTTCCCAAATACTTTTCTGCAATAGCTACTCGATGAAACACGACAAAATCATCATTCGTTAACCACTTTCCTTCAATTTTTTCATATTCAGGCTCGTCATTGACTAATACCGCACAATAACCAATGATAGATTTTCCTTCAACCAAAACATATCCTTCCCCTTTTTCAATGTCTTTTTGTACGACTTCTGGGTTTGGATAGCCATCTTGCCATTGATTACTTCCGTCTTCTTTTCTTCGCAGTATGGCTTGTTGCAAAATGGTCCATATTCGAGATGTTTCAGAAATTTCAGCTTTTCTAAAATGATAATTCGTCATTTATATTTTTTTAAACATCGTCATAATTCACAAAAATTTCTGCAGAAGTAGGATGCGCTTGACAAGTGAGTACTAAACCTTCGGCGATTTCGCTATCCGTTAATATGGAATTTTTCCTCATCACAGCAGTCCCAGATGTAATACGAGCGAGACAACTACTGCAGATTCCACCTTGGCAGGAATAGGGAGCGTCAACGCCTTGTTTTAGAGCTGCCTCTAGGATAGTTTGTTTTTGTGACATTTCGAAAGTTGTTTCATCGTCATCAACAAGAATAGTAATTTTAGTATGACCTTCGAGAGATTTTGCAATTTTATCTTCGGTAATTGAAGTTGAAAACAATTCGAACTTGATATTCTTTTCCGGAATGTTGTTCTCTTTTAAAACAGCCGAAACCATATTAATCATTTCTTCAGGGCCGCATAAATAGAACTTGTCGAATTCTAATTCCTTGTGCTTGTTGTTCAGCACAAAATTCACAATGGATTTATCGATTCTGCCAAAAAGTTCCCCTTCGGCTTTGACTTGACTGAAAACATAATGAACAAATAATCTCCCCGTATATTTAGATTGCAAATCGTGTAATTCCTGTTGAAAGATCGTTTCTTCGGGCAATTTATTTCCGTAAACCAATACAAACGAACTTCGTGGTTCGCCTTTCAAAACGGATTTAAGAATGGAAATTACGGGTGTAATTCCGCTACCTGCAACAAAAGCAACATAGTTTTTTTGTCTGTCAACTTGTGGTTCGAATGTGAATTTTCCTTCCGGTATTCCTACTTCGATAAGATCACCCACTTTTAGTTTTGTATTGGCAAATTGGGAGAAAGTTCCGTCTTTCATAGCCTTTACCGCAATTCTCAATTCTCCACTTTCTGGTGAAGAACAAATAGAATACGCACGACGGATTTCCTGTCCGTCCAGCGTTAATCTCAAATTGACATATTGACCGGCAATAAAAGTATAATTTGGTTTTAATTCTTCAGGTACATTAAAAAGTATAGAAACTGCTGACGCCGTTTCGCGTTTTATTTCTTTTATGACAAGTTTTTTGAATGATGGCATAGGATTAATTTTTTACAAAGATAGCAAACCCAAAAAAAGTATAGAAGTTTATAGGTTTAGAAGTTCTGTTTTTTGTTACATTTCCCTACTTTTATCAATAAATAAAAAATATAAGTCAAAATTATGATTAAAAAATTCCTGTATCTCGAATGGAAAGCTTTTATAAGGTCAGCTTCTTTCGGAACTAATTTGGCTTTAAAAATTCTTTTGGGTTTTATAGCAATTCTGTATGCTTTTATTTTGCTAATGGTTGGAATTGGAGCTTTTTATGGATTAAAAAAAATGAATCTTGATCCGTTGCAGCAGGTGAACAAATACTTGATTTACTATTTTTTAATTGATTTGGGCATTCGATTATTGTTACAAAAAATACCAGTAATGAATATTCGGCCGTTACTTGCTTTGCCGTTCAAAAGACCAACAATCGTTAACTTTTCCATTGGAAAAACGCTATTGTCTTTTTTTAATTTTCTCCACGTTTTTTTCTTTTTGCCTTTTACTTTTGTTTTATTGGTCGAAGGGTATGATGTTGTGAGTGTGATTCTTTGGCATTTGGCAATGATTTCATTGGTTTACAGTAATAATTTCCTGAATATTATTTTAACAAACAAGGACAATGTGTTTGCTATTTTCATAGGAATTGTGCTGGTTCTGGGAGGTTTTCAATACTATCATTATTTTGATATTACTACATATACTTCTGTATTTTTTAATGGATTGTTTAACATAAAAGGACTGTTTTTATTTCCGGTTATAGTTTTGATGAGCTTGTATTATTATACGTTTAACTATCTAAAAAACAATTTATATCTCGATGCTGGATTATCAAGCAAATACGAAATTGCCAAAACTGAGAATTTGACTTGGTTAAACCAATTTGGAACTTTGGGAACTTTTTTAAAGAATGACATCAAACTTATCAAAAGAAACAAACGTTCGCGGACCACTGTTTTAATGAGTTTGCTGTTTTTATTTTACGGACTGTTATTTTTCAGAGAAAATTCACATCAACCAGAAGTGATGCGCATTTTTGCCGGTATTTTTGTTTCGGGAGGATTTTTATTCACTTTTGGACAATTTGTGCCCAGCTGGGATAGTTCTTATTATCCGCTGATGATGACACAAAATATTTCTTATAAAGGCTATTTGAGTTCAAAATGGTGGCTTGTTGTTATTGCTACATTTATCTCGACCATTTTGGCTTCTTTTTATTTGTATTTTGGCTGGCAGGTTTACCTAACGATTGTCGTTGGAGCAATTTACAATATTGGAGTTAATTCGCATTTGGTTTTGCTTGGTGGAGCATTTACAAAAACACCAATCGATTTATCTATGAGCAAAGGTGCTTTTGGTGACAAAAAAGCCTTTAATACAAACACAATGCTACTTTCGTTACCAAAATTAGTCTTACCGTTATTGCTTTATTGGGCAGGTTCTTCACTAATGAATCCTAATTTAGGACTTATATTTGTAGCTGTTGCAGGAGTTTTGGGGTTTGCCTTGAGAGATAAAGTTTTCTCATTAATTGAAAAAATCTACAAAACTGAAAAATATAAAACTATCGACGCTTACAAACAAAAATCGTAATTCGTAAATCTGAAATCGTAATTCAAAATGATACAAGTACAAAATCTTTCAAAATCATATAACGGAACTGCCGTATTAAAAATAGATACTTTAGAAATTCCAAAAGGACAAAGTTTTGGCCTAGTTGGCAACAATGGAGCGGGAAAAACCACTTTTTTTAGTTTACTTTTGGATTTAATCCAACCTTCGACAGGAAATATAATTAACAATGATGTTCAGGTAAATGTTAGTGAAAATTGGAAACCATTTACGTCTTCTTTTCTTGATGAAAGTTTCCTCATTGGCTATTTGACTCCTGAAGAATATTTTTATTTCATAGGTGATTTACGCAATCAAAACAAAGCCGATGTTGATGCTTTATTGGTGAAACACGAAGAGTTTTTTAATGGTGAAATCCTGAAAAACAAAAAATATTTGCGGGATTTATCCAAAGGAAACCAAAAGAAAGTAGGAATCATTGCCACGCTTATTGGCAGTCCTGAAGTGGTAATTCTCGACGAACCGTTTGCAAATTTAGATCCAACAACCGTAAGCCGATTAAAAAAAATAATCAAGGAACTTGCCGAAAACCCAAACGTTACAGTTCTGGTTTCAAGCCACGATTTGCAGCATACAGTTGAGGTTTGCGATAGAATAGTTGTGCTAAATAAAGGCGAAATTGTAAAAGACATTCAAACATCGCCAGAAACATTACAAGAGCTTGAAACGTTTTTTGCCGTTTAAATTTCGATATTTCAAAAAGAAACGTATTTTTACCAGTCATTATACTAAAATGCGCTTTTAAAAGTTAAATGATAAACTGTTTCCCATTGAAAACCAAGACACTTAAACACACCTTCTTTATAGCATTTTTAATTATCTTGGTAGCTTGTTCTACTAAGAAAGACACTTTTTTGGCTAGAAATTCCCACGCATTAAGCACAAGAGACAATATTTTATATAACGGCCAAATAGGCTTGAATAAAGGAATTGAAAGCATAAAAGCAGATAGCAAAGACAATTTTTGGAAAAGATTGCCGGTCGAAAGAATGCAAATTAAAGAAGATAATATTGCGAACGGAAAATCTAAGAACGCCAATTTTGAACTTGCCGAAGCCAAAGCGACCATAGCAATTCAAAAACACTCGATGAATATTGGCGGTCAAGAAAAAAACTATCAAATAGACGAGGCTTATTTATTATTGGGTAAAGCGCGTTATTATGACCAAAGATTTATTCCTGCATTAGACGCTTTCAATTATATTTTATACAAATATTCCAATAGTAGTAATATATATCAAGCTAAAATTTGGAGAGAAAAAACTAATATGCGTTTAGGAAATGACGCACAGGTTATTAAAAACATATCTAAACTTCTGGATGAAAAAAAGCTTAAAAAGCAAGATATTGCAGATGCCAACGCACTTTTAGCAGAAACATTTTTAAATGTTGAAGAAAAAGACAGCGCTATTGCCAAATTAAAAATCGCCGTAAGTTTCACCAAAGTAAATTACGAAAAAACAAGATATCGCTTTATCCTTGGACAATTGTATCAGGAATTAGGCAAAAAAGACAGCGCTATAATCAGCTATCAATCTTTGATAGATATGAATAGAAAAGCGGAAAGGGAATATATTATTCAAGCGTATGCTAAGAAAGCCCAGTTATTTGATTTTGAAAACGGAGACGGAGATGCTTTTGTAAAAACCTATAACAAACTGATTGCAGACAGAGAAAACCGACCATTTTTAGATATTATTTATTATGAAATGGGTGTTTTTTATGATAAACAAAACGATCAGGAATTAGCCAAAGAATTTTACAATGCTTCTCTAAAAACAAATTCTAAAGACGCCTATTTAGTGGCTTCAAATTATAGGAATTTGGGGAATATGCATTTTAAAAATACTGAATATTCAATGGCTGCTAAATATTATGACAGCACTTTAGTTAAAATGGACGTTAAAACCAGAGAATACATTCATATTAAAAAGGTCAGAAAAGATTTGGATGAAGTAATTGAATATGAATTTATCGCCAAAAGGAATGATAGCATATTAAATGTAGTTGCGATGTCAGATACTGACAGGATTTTATACTTTGAAGATTACATTGGCAAATTAAAAAAGTCAGATGAGGCCAAAAGAATCTTGGAAGAAAAACAAAAAGAAAAGCTTCAAAACATAGACAGAAATAGTTTAATTAGTTCTGATGATCCTGCAACAGGCGTTCAGCAAGCAGGGAAACCTCCAAAAAAACCAGGAATCGCACCGCCATCAATGACTAATACTTCTGCAAAGGATGCGGCAAACACTTTTTATTTTTACAATCCTTCAACCGTGGCTTTTGGAAAGGTTGAATTCAAAAAAAGATGGGGAAACAGAGCTTTAAGCGGCAATTGGAGATTGCCTGCAAACAGATCAAACGCTGGTGAAGACGACTTGGTAGAAGAAAAAAATCCAACTTTGGAAGGAAAAACAGCGGAAGTTGAAACACCTCAATATACCACAGCTTTTTATTTAGACCAACTTCCAAAAACGCAAGTAGAGATAGACAGTATTGCTAAAGAAAGAAACTTTGCGTATTATCAGCTTGGAGTTATTTACAAAGAAAAATTCAAGGAATATCAATTGGCCAGCAACAAGCTAGAACAATTGTTACAGCATAATCCAGAAGAAAAATTAGTACTTCCGACGATGTATAATTTGTATAAAATATATCAAATAACAGATATTGCGAAGGCAGAAGAGATGAAAAGCCGTATTTCCAGCCAATATCCGGATTCTCGCTATGCACAAATCATTAACAATACAAATTCCAATTCAGTTTCTGAAATTGATACTCCTGAAGCAGAATATAATAAATGGTATAAATTATATCAGGAAGAACAATTTGTCTTAGTTTTAGAAAAAATGGACGGACTTGTTATTCAATTTTTTGGAGATGAAATTGTGCCAAAATTTGAATTGCTTAAGGCAAATACTATTGGAAAACTACAAGGATTAGAGGATTATAAAAAATCAATGCAATATGTTGCGGATAATTATCCAAGCAGTGAAGAAGGTAAGAACGCTCAGGATATTTTGACAACCCAAATTCCGTTATTAGAGAAAATGAATTTTTCCACAACCGATACTAAAAACTGGAAAATACTTTATAAAGTTGGTAAACGTGAGGATAAAAACACAAAAGCATTAGAAGATAAAATCAAGAAATTTATTGATAGCGAAAACATCAATAACCTATCCTATACATTTGACATTTATAACGAAAAAGAAAACTTCATAACAATTCAAGGAATTAAATCAGAGGCTTATGCGAAAAATATTGCCGCAATAATGAAAGATGATAAAAAATATAAAATTATGGAACCGGCAATTGTGATTTCTAATGAAAACTACAAAGTAGTTCAAATTAAGAAAAATCTAGCAGAATATTTGGCACCGCCAAAAGTTACTCCTGTTCCTGTTCAACCGGTAGTTCCTCAGCAAATTGTTCCTCAACCAGCTAATCCAGATCAAGGAGCTCCAAAACAAAGAGCATCAAAACAAGGAATGCCTCCAGGAATGACACCTCCGGCTGGAAATCCGAATCCTACTTCACCTCCAAAGCCGTAAGCTATGTTTGATAAAAAGCCAAAATCATATACTGAACTCCTTGGAAAAACAAATAGAATTGTTGAAGGGACAATAATAAAAGGGGATATTATTTCCCACGCCGACTTTAGACTTGACGGGGAGTTAACTGGAAATTTTAAATCTAAAGGTAAAATTGTTATTGGTCCGGCAGGAAGTGTTATCGGTGATATTGTATGTAAAAATGCCGATATTGAAGGAAAATTTAATGGAAAAATTCACGTTGCCGAAATATTGAATGTGAAGCATAAAGCGAGCATTCACGGAGAAGTAATTTGCGAAAAATTATCAGTGGAACCAGGCGCCGACTTTAGCGCTTCTTGTATAATGAAGACCAACACAAAAAACACGATTGCAAATGACGGACAACCAAGACCCGAAGAAGCAAACCAATAATAAGTGGCTCGCTCTTGTTAATATTCCCATTCAAATGGGAGCAATCATATTTCTGTTTTCGTATTTTGGAAATTGGCTTGACGAGAAATACCCAAATCAACACAATATTTATGTAAAGATCCTGACGTTGGTAGGAGTTGCCATTGCATTTTACAACATCAACAGACAACTAAAAGACATTAACAAATCGTCATAAACAGCAATGAATTACAAAAAACACCAACCCATTATTGAAGTTTTCTTCCTTTCAATTATGGTTTATATCATACACAAGTTGTTTTTTTTTCTGAACGATAGCAATCCGAAGTTTCAGGGTTTTTACTTTCCAATAGAAATTGTTTACGGATTTTTCTTCATTTGCTCCGTGATTATACTTCTTATTCTTATTAAGGTCAAAACTAATAATATTGACAATGTTGGCTACACTTTTTTATGGGTGACTTGTATCAAGATGGCGATTTCTTACGCTGTTTTGTATCCCATACTACATTCCGGAAATCCAAATGTAAGAATTGAAAAACTCAATTTCTTTCTCGTTTTTGCTTTGTTTTTAACAATTGAAACCATTGTAACAATCAGAATTTTAAACAATAAGCAATGAATTGTTATTAAAACGACAATTCCTTGGTTTTTTTTTATTTAATGCTTTTGGCATATTAATTTAAAATGTACCTTTGCACCCAATTTCAGAAAGTAAAAATTAAGATATTTAACAGTTATGGTGTTTTCAAACAAATCACTTAGATTTATAATAGCAATTTTAATAGCCTGTCTTCCAATATTTGGTTTAGCCAATACTCCATCGGAAGGTACGCCAGTACAAACTGAAACAAATGCCGTTGCAAACGAAGCTGCTCCTAAAGAAGAAGGCGAAACATCAGAAATTAGAGAACAAATAAAAGAAGTAATTGGGCATCACGTTCTTGATGGTCACGAATTTTCTCTTTTTGCAGATAAAGAAACAGGAGAACATTACGGATTTCCATTACCAATAATTCTTTGGGATAATGGAGTTCAATTTTTCTCTTCTTCAAAATTCGAACACGGAGAAGCAGTTGCCCAATCAAACGGGAATTATTACAAATTACACCACGAAAAAATATACAAAACTGATGCTACTGGAACCATAACTGGAGATGAGCACCATCCATCAAACGCAAAACCTATAGATTTATCTATTACAAAAGGAGTTTTAACCATAATGGTTGTGGCTTTGTTGATGTTTTTATTGTTTACAAGTTTAGCAAAATCATATACTAAAAATGGTGGAATTTCGGCTGGTGCTGGACGTTTTTTCGAACCAATCGTATTGTATATTCGCGACGAAATTGCGATTCCAAACATTGGGGAAAAGCACTATAAAAGATATATGAGTTATTTATTGACTATCTTTTTCTTTGTATGGTTCTTAAACATCTTCGGTTTGACTCCATTAGGAATCAACGTTACAGGAAATATCGCCATCACTTTTGGATTAGCGGTAATCACATTTGTAATCACAAATGGTACAGCAAACAAAAATTATTGGGGACACATTTTCTGGATGCCAGGTGTGCCAACTCCAATGAAGATAATTCTTGCGCCAATAGAATTGTTGGGAGTTTTTATCAAACCATTTGCATTGATGATACGTTTGTATGCAAATATTTTTGCAGGACATATTGTATTGATGAGCTTAATTGGATTAATATTTATTTTTAAAAGTTGGTTAGGAAGTAGTTTGTCATTTATGTTGTCATTCGCTATTTCTATAATCGAAATATTAGTTGCGTTGTTACAAGCCTATATTTTTACAATGTTATCGGCATTGTATTTTGGATCGGCAGTTGAGGAGCATCATCACGAAGGGGCAGAGCATCATTAAAATATCCAGTGGATATTTTAAGCGATGAGCCAGACCTTGCGCTGGCAAAATCAAATTGAATGTTTAATTTTTAATACATATTTTTATGGAAATTCCTAAAATCGTTGGAGCAGGATTAGTAGTTATTGGAGCTGGTATTGGTATCGGTAGAATCGGTGGTTCTGCAATGGACGCAATCGCTCGTCAACCAGAAGCTACTGGAAAAATTCAAACAGCCATGCTTATTGCAGCTGCGCTTATTGAAGGTATTGGATTTGCAGCGTTATTCGCTGTATAATTCTTCAAAACAAAAAGCTGCAACGGTTGGTTGCAGCTTTAGTTTTTAAAATTAAATTAAAAGAATACAATTAAAGACATACTATGGAAAAGTTAATAAATGATTTTTCGTTTGGATTATTTATCTGGCAAACAATAATTTTTGTAGGATTGATTTTCCTATTGAGAAAATTTGCTTGGAAACCAATTTTGGATGCCGTTAACGAAAGAGAAGAAGGTATAAAAAATGCTTTGTTTTCAGCTGACAACGCCAGAAAAGAAATGCAAAATCTTCAAGCGGACAATCAACGTATTTTACAAGAAGCAAGATTAGAACGCGATGCAATGTTAAAAGATGCTCGTGAAATAAAAGAGAAAATGGTTTCAGATGCCAAAAACGAAGCGCAAGCTCAAGGATTGAAAATGATCGAACAAGCGAAAGCTGCCATCGAAAGTGAAAAAAATGCCGCTTTGGCAGAATTGAAACTTCAAGTTTCTACCTTGTCTATTGAAATTGCTGAGAAATTATTAAAAGACGAATTATCTAACAAAGCTACTCAAGTAAAATTAGTGGAGAAAATGTTAGGCGACGCTAAATTAAGCTAATATGTCAGGTACAAGAGCAGCAATTCGTTACGCAAAAGCCATTCTGGAAATCGCAGACTCCAAAAAAGTAGCTTCTGAAGTTAGTGCTGATATGGCATTGATTTCTTCTACCATTAATACTAATGCGGAATTGAATATTTTTATTCAAAGCCCAACTTTTAAAGTAGAGCAAAAAGAAAACGCACTTTTAGAAGTTTTTGCAAATTCAAATGCAGTAACAAAAAGTCTTTTTCATCTATTATTGGAAAACAAAAGATTTGAAATTTTGGGTCTTATTGCAGTAGAATACAACAAATTGTTTGATATTATGAACGGTGTTGAAGTGGCGAAAGTTACAACAGCCATTCCTATGGATGCTGCATTGGAAGCTAAAGTTTCGGCTAAAATAGCAACATTTTCAGACAAGAAAATTACGATTGAAAACACAGTTGATCCATCCATCATTGGAGGATTTATTTTAAGAATAGGGGACAAGCAATATAATGCTTCTGTTGCCAACAGATTACAAGTTTTAAAAAGAGAATTGAATAACTAGTTATTTATAAATAATTATGGCGGAAATTAAACCTGCTGAGATTTCAGCAATATTAAGAAAACAAGTTGAAGCATTCGAATCTGGAGCTACACTTGAAGAAGTTGGATCAGTACTAAATGTAGGAGATGGAATTGCTCGTGTTTATGGGCTTTCTAATGTTCAATATGGTGAACTTGTAGAATTTGACAATGGACTTGAAGCTATTGTTTTGAATCTTGAAGAAGACAATGTTGGTGTGGTACTTTTAGGACCATCAACAGGAATCAAAGAAGGTTCAATTGTAAAAAGAACACAACGTATTGCTTCTCTTAAAACAGGAGAAGGAATGGTAGGTCGTGTAGTAAACACTCTTGGTTTTCCAATTGATGGAAAAGGTCCTATTACAGGCGAATTATTCGAAATGCCTTTGGAAAGAAAAGCTCCTGGAGTTATCTTCCGTCAGCCAGTTACAGAACCATTACAAACAGGTATCAAAGCAGTAGATGCAATGATTCCAGTAGGTCGTGGACAACGTGAGCTAGTTATTGGTGACCGTCAAACTGGTAAATCTACCGTTTGTTTGGATACTATTTTGAATCAAAAAGAATTTTACGATGCAGGAAAACCTGTATTCTGTATATATGTTGCAATTGGACAAAAAGCGTCAACTGTAGCAGGAATCGCAAAAATGTTGGAAGAAAGAGGCGCAATGGCTTACACAGTAATTGTGGCTGCTAATGCTTCTGATCCAGCTCCAATGCAAGTATATGCTCCTATGGCAGGTGCTGCAATTGGTGAATATTTTAGAGATTCAGGTCGTCCAGCTTTGATTGTTTATGATGATTTATCTAAACAAGCTGTTGCTTATCGTGAAGTTTCTCTTTTGTTGAGAAGACCACCGGGACGTGAAGCATATCCTGGAGACGTTTTCTACTTGCACTCTCGTTTATTAGAAAGAGCTTGTAAAGTGATTGCTGATGACGGAATTGCAAAAAACATGAACGATTTACCAGATTCATTAAAAGGTATCGTAAAAGGCGGTGGTTCTTTAACTGCTTTGCCAATTATCGAAACTCAAGCTGGTGACGTTTCTGCATACATCCCAACTAATGTAATTTCGATTACAGATGGTCAGATTTTCTTGGATGGTGATTTGTTTAATTCAGGTGTTCGTCCAGCGATTAACGTAGGTATTTCGGTATCACGTGTTGGAGGAAACGCACAAATTAAATCAATGAAAAAAGTAGCAGGTACTTTAAAATTAGACCAAGCACAATATCGTGAATTAGAAGCGTTTGCTAAATTTGGTTCTGATTTAGATGCAGTTACTTTAAATGTAATTGAAAAAGGAAAAAGAAACGTGGAGATCTTGAAACAAAATCTTAACGACCCTTATACTGTTGAAAATCAAACTGCAATTATCTATGCTGGTTCAAAAAACTTGTTGAGAAATGTTCCTGTGAATAAAGTGAAAGAATTCGAGAAAGATTACTTGGAATACTTGAACAACAAACACAGAGATATTCTTGATGCTTTGAAAGCAGGAAAATTAACTGACGAAATTACAGATGTACTTGAAGCAGTTGCAAAAGAAATTTCAGCGAAATATAACTAATACTAGTAAATAGTGAAAAGTGAGTAGTTTATAGCTATTCACTTTTCACTTCTCACTATTTACAAATAATAAAATGGCAAATTTAAAGGAAATCCGTAATAGAATTACTTCCGTTTCATCAACGATGCAGATTACCTCTGCGATGAAAATGGTTTCTGCTGCAAAGCTTAAGAAGGCACAAGATGCCATCACAGCAATGCGACCTTATGCCGAAAAATTAACGGAATTACTACAAAATCTTTCATCAACTCTTGATGGAGATGTTGGAGGAGAATTTACAACACAACGTGAAGTAAAAAAAGTATTAGTTGTTGCCATAACTTCAAACAGAGGTTTATGTGGTGCTTTTAATAGTAATGTGATCAAGGAAGTTAAAAGCCGTGCAGATTTTTACGCAGGTAAACAAGTGAATGTTTTTGCTATTGGTAAAAAAGGAAATGATATTTTAACTAAAACGCTTTCTGTGGTAGACAATCAAAGTCACGTTTTTGACCAATTGACTTTTGATAATGTTACTGTAATTGCCGAAACATTAACGCAGAAATTTGTTTCCGGAGAATATGACAAAATAGAATTGGTGTACAACCAATTTAAAAATGCGGCTACTCAAATCGTTCAAGTTGAACAATTTTTACCTTTAGCAGCTATAAAAACGGATAAACCAGCTTCAACTGGTGATTATATCTTTGAACCATCCAAAGAAGAAATTGTATTGACCTTGATTCCAAAATCATTGAAAACACAATTGTACAAAGGAATTAGAGATTCATTCGCTTCTGAACACGGAGCCCGTATGACTGCGATGCACAAAGCAACAGACAACGCAACCGAATTACGAGATCAATTGAAATTGACTTACAACAAAGCTCGTCAGGCTGCTATTACTAACGAGATCTTGGAGATCGTTGGTGGAGCAGAGGCTTTGAAAGGATAAGATTTTTATTCTAAATATATTAAGGAGTCCCGCAATTGCGGGACTTTTTTTTGCTTAATTTTATACCATAATTATAACATTCCCAACTTTGAAAACTATAGAACTTACTACATTCGACGAAATGTTTGCTCAAATTGAGATTATCCGTCATTTGTATCCCAATATTTCTGAAGAAAAATACAAATCCTATCTTGAAGCAATGATTCCGAACAATTATACCCAAGTTGCGATTTTTGACTGTGAAGAATGCGTTGGACTTACCGGTTTATGGTATGGAATCAAACTTTGGTCCGGAAAATATATGGAAATTGACAATTTTATTGTTCATCCTGAACATCGTTCTAAAGGAATTGGAAAACTCCTCACTGATTTTGTCAATCAAAAAGCAACTGATTTGGGCTGCACAATGATTGTTCTCGACGCTTTTACAGGAAATTTCACGGCTCATCGGTTCTATTACAATCAAGGATATAATCCTAGAGGCTTTCATTTTATTAAAACATTAAACGAAGAAGGATTGACATAGCCCGAAGGTTTAAAAACTATTTGGTTTGAATCAATAAAATCAAGATTAAACCAAAGAAATGGTTATTTTTGTTGCATAAAATTTAAAAAGAAACCCTTGGGATTATATAAAAATCTTTTCAAACAAACTGCCATTTACGGACTCGCGACGGTTTTACCGCGTATGTTGAGTTTCTTGTTAGTACGTTTATACACAGGAATATTACCAACAGCCGAATACGGTGAAGTTTCCATTCTATTATCGTGGATGGTTTTTTTCAACGTGATTTTGTCTTACGGAATGGAAACTGCTTTTTTCCGTTTCTATAATTCCGAAAAAGACAAGAAAAATGTAATCGCAACTACCACAATTTCCATATTTTGGTCAACGATTTTCTTCCTTTTTGGCGCCTTGATTTTCAGGAATTCTTTGGCCACATTGGCAAATGTCGATGTACAATACATTACCTATTCCATTTGGATTTTAGCATTGGATGCTTTGGTAATCGTTCCGTTTTCAAAGCTGCGTGCGAATCAACGTCCAATAATGTATGCCGCAATCAAGATAGGAAACGTGATGGTCAACCTGATTCTCAACATTTTCTTTTTATTGTTTTTACCAAAATTAGCAGTAGCTAATCCCAACTCATTCATCGATAATTTATACATCGATAACTTCGAAATAGGTTACATTTTCGTGGCTAATCTCTTGGCCAGTTTATTGACATTGGTTGTGCTTTCTCCAAATTACCTTTCTTTAAACCGAAAATTCGATGCCGAACTTTGGAAAAAAATGATGAAATATGGCTTACCAATTCTCGTGGCTGGAATCGCTTTTGCTGTCAACGAACATTTTGATAAAATATTATTGGGATATTTACTTCCAGAAAACATTGCAAAATCTGAAGTTGGAGCTTATTCCGCCTGTTACAAACTCGGCTTGTTTATGGTTTTGTTTGCCACGGCTTTCCGTTTGGGAATAGAACCTTTCTTTTTCAGTCATTCCGGAAACGAAAACGCACCACAAACGTATGCAGTTATCACTAAATATTTTGTGATAATGGGTTCGCTAATTTTATTAGGAGTCATCGTTTTTGCCGATGTTTTGAAGTTTTTGCTACTCGACGACAAATCCTATTGGGAAGCGATGAAAGTCGTCCCATTAATTATTTTAGCTAACTTTTGCCTGGGTATTTACAACAACCTTTCGGTTTGGTACAAACTCACTGATAAGACTAAAATTGGCGCTTATATTTCAATTGTTGGCGCGATTCTAACTTTGGGTTTAAACTATCTTTTAATTCCAAAATACAGTTATTACGGTTCAGCAATCGCCACCATTGCTGCTTACGGAAGCATGATGATTATTTCCTATGTGCTCGGAAATAAATATTACCCAATTCCGTATGATATGAATAAAATTGGCGGTTATTTGGGATTATCAATCCTCTTTTCAGCAATTTCTTTCTATGGTTTCCGCGAAAATTATTTTGTTGGAATCCCATTATTAATTGGGTTTATGTATTTTATATATCACAACGAAAAAGAAACTTTAAATAGAATGTTGAACCGCAAGAATAATTAGGAGCTTTATCCTGCTGTCCGCTGTATCCTCGCCAAAAAGCGTGGGATGCCGCTTCCATCAGGGCTAAAAAACCAAAACCTAACACCCAAAACCCAGAATATGACCATCAACATAATCAACAAATCGCAACACGAATTGCCTAACTATGAAACCATAGCCTCAGCAGGAATGGATTTACGGGCAAATCTAACCGAATCAATAACGTTGCAACCTTTAGAAAGAGCCATTGTAAAAACAGGACTTTTTATTGAATTGCCCATAGGTTACGAAGCGCAAGTGCGTCCCAGAAGTGGCTTGGCGGCCAAAAAAGGAATAACAGTTCTCAATTCACCTGGAACTGTCGATGCCGATTACCGTGGAGAAATTGGCGTGATTTTAGTAAATTTATCCAATGAAGTTTTCGTAATCGAAAACGGCGAGCGTATTGCCCAACTAATTATCGCCAAACACGAAAGAGCTGAATGGATTGAAGTTCAGGAATTATCCGAAACATCAAGAGGCGAAGGCGGTTTTGGTAGTACGGGAGTGAAATAAGTATTCAGTTTTCAGTCGCAGTTAGCAGTTGTGAAATTATATAATATTTCAAATAAAATCCGTGGAAATCGGTTTAATCCGTCTAATCTGTGGCCAATAATCAATAAAAAACCTTCGTGAACTTTGCGAAACCTTCGTGACTTTGCGGTTAAAAACAATACAAAATGAAAATAATAGTACCAATGGCTGGACGAGGATCCAGACTAAGACCACACACATTAACCATTCCTAAACCCTTAATTCCAATTGCCGGAAAACCAATCGTTCACCGTTTGGTCGAAGATATTGCGGGAGTTTTGAATCAGGATATTGAAGAAATTGCCTTTATCATTCACGAAAGTTTTGGCAAAAAAGTAGAAGAAGATTTAATCGCCATTGCTGAAAAGTTGGGTGCAAAAGGAACGATTTATTACCAAAACGAAGCACTTGGAACCGGTCACGCGATTATGTGTGCCAAAGATTCTTTGAGCGGACCAGCGGTTATTGCGTATGCAGACACCTTGATTCGTGCCGATTTCGATTTAGATCAAAATGCCGATAGCGTTATTTGGGTAAAACAAGTAGATCAGCCGGAAGCTTTTGGCGTAGTCAACTTGAACAAAGCGAATCAAATTATTGAATTGGTTGAAAAACCTAAGGAATTTGTTTCAGACCTTGCCGTTATCGGAATTTACTATTTTAAAGATGTTGCCGTTCTGAAAAATGAACTTCAATTTGTCTTGGATAACAACATTATTAATGGGGGAGAATATCAAATTAATGACGGAATAAAGCAAATGATGGCAAAAGGTATGGTTTTTGTACCTGGAGAAGTTGCCGAATGGATGGATTGCGGAAACAAAGACGTTACTGTTGAAACCAATTCGAGAATGTTGGGTTTCTTGCATAATGATGGAGAGCATTTGGTAGATTATGATGTGAAATTGGAGAATTCAACTATTTATCCTCCTTGTTATATTGGCGAAGATGTGGTTTTGATTAATGCAACAGTGGGACCAAATGTGTCTTTAGGTAAAGGATGTCACGTTAGTAACAGTTCGATTAAAAACAGTTTGGTGCAAATGCATACACATATTAAAAACGCCAATTTAGACAATGCAATGATAGGAAGTCACGCTAGTTTTGACGGTAATTTCACAAGTATTAGTATAGGAGATTATTCGGTGTTGGAATAATTAATTTAAGTTGTTTTGACCGTCACTTCGAGTGATTCCGCTTTTTTGGGCGGGATTGTATCGAGAAGCATACAAGTATTAGGGTTCTCGATACATTTTATTAAAAAAAGCTGTCGCATTTTTAAATAAAACACTCGAACGGACGAACTATTATTCATCGAACAGACCAATTGGACTAATTTATAATAAATGAAAAAAACGGTTTCATTCTTTTTATTCTTGGTTTTGCTTTGCAATCCGGCTTTGATTTTGGCACAAACGGAACCTGAGGAAATCAAGCCTGAAACCGATAAATTCGAGGATTATTTCTATGAGTCTTTGAAGCAGCAAGGAATCGAAAATTATGATAAGGCCATAGAGGCATTGGAAGAATGTTCGAAAATAAAACCCAATGATGCCACAGTTTATTTTGAATTGGGAAAGAATTATTTAGCATCGAAAGATTACGAACACGCCTATAAATCTTTCGAAAAAGCTACCCAAATTGATCCAAAAAACAAATGGTTTTGGCTTGGAATCTATGATGTAAATTATCAAACCAAGAATTACAACCAAGCTATTATTACGGTCAATAAATTGATTGAGTTTAACGAAGTGTTTAAGGAAGATTTGGTTTCGCTTTATATGAACACGCAACAATTTGACAAAGCACTTGATCTCATTAATGAGCTGAACGATAAGGTTGGGAAATCGGAAAGAAGAGAATCATACAAAATGCAGATTTTGTCTCAAGGGAAATATCAAAACACCGAAATAGCTAATCTAATCGACCAAATCAATAAATATCCAAAGGTAGAGTCAAATTATATTGCCTTAATTCATTTGTATTCGGAGAATAATGAAAACGAAAAAGCACTTGATATTACTAAAAAACTAGAAGCGGATATTCCAACCTCAGAATGGGCACAAGTAAGTTTGTTTAAGTATTATTTAGAGAATAAAGAAGGACAGAAAGCAATAAATTCGATGAATGTAGTTTTGGCAAGTACCAAAATAGATTCTAAAATAAAGCACCGAGTGCTAAATGAATTTTTGATTTTTGTTAATACAAATCCACAATATGCAGCGGATTTGGAGAAAGCAATTTCTTATTTTGAGAATGACCCTGATGTAAATGTAGTCAAGGAAATTGGAAAATATTATCACAATAAAAAGCAATGGGACAAAGCCATTCAATATTATGAACTGGCTTTAAAAAACAATTCAGGTGAAGACATCGAGACTAATTTGCTCTTGCTTCAGGCGTATGTCGAAACGAAACAATTTGAATTGGTAGCCAAAAAAGCAACAGCATTGGTAGAAATATTTCCGACTCAACCCCAGTTTTATTACTTTTCCGGTTTGGCAAACAATCAATTGAAGCAATTCAAAAAAGCCAAGGAAATGCTGGAAATGGGAATGGATTATGTGGTTAACGATGTGGTTTTGGGAGTCAATTTTAATATACAACTTGGCGAAGCCTACAACGGTTTGGGAGATTTTAAGAAAAAAGAACTATATTTTTCCAAAGCCAATCAATTATTAAAAGATAAAAAATCAGGATACAAATGAATAGATTTTTAACAAAAGCAGTAGTTCTTTTTGTGGTTTGCTTTTCAAGTTCGCTGACACTCGTGTCGTGCAAATCGAAAGCAGCGGTGGTAGACGTAGCCAAAAAGGAAAGCCGAATGAGTTCTAAGAAAATAATAGAAAACTACTACAGCAATAAAAACGAATTTTCGACATTATATATAAAAGCGAATGCTCATTTTGCTAACGAGAAACAAACACAGAATGTTACAGCCGAAATAAAAATTAAGAAAGACCAGCAAATTTTGATTAGCATTCGGTTTTTGGGAATCACAATGGCAAAAGCATCGATTACACCAACATCAGTAAGCTATTACGAAAAAATTAACGGTGATTATTATGAAGGCGATTTCAGTGCATTAAGCCAATTATTGGGAACCGATTTAGACTTCTATAAAGTTCAAAATATGTTATTGGGAAGAGTAATTGATGATTTAAAAAAAGGAAAATATACTGAGTCATTAGCTGGCCAAGTCTATAGATTGGATGATACGTCTGATGATAATACCAAGAAATCTTTTTATTTTGATGCCGATAAATTTTTGGTTAATAAACAGGAAATAACACAAACTAGCGAGGGAAGAATGATTCAGGTGGTTTATTCAAACAAAAAAGAATTCAATGAAATGATTTTGCCTATGGCCATTAATATAGATACTTATCAAAAGAATGGAAAAACCGAAATCAATTTAGAATATAACACGGTAACCTTTAATGAAGAACTTTCTTTTCCATATAGTGTTCCAAATGATTACAAAAGGATTATAATTAAGTAAGTTTGCATAAATATATTTTTAAGATGCCAAAATTTCTCCTAAGCCTGATTTTTATAAGTATGACTTCACTAATGTGGAGCCAATCAACCCAACAAGAAAAATTAGAAGAACGAAAAGCCCAAATTCAAAAAGAAATTAGGGAGAACGAAGAAATGTTACAAAAAGTAAAGAAAAAAGAAAAATCAGCCGTAAGTGTGATTATTATTCAAGCAAACAAAATCAAGCTTAAAGAAAAACTGATAAATACTACTGAAAAACAAAAAAAGTTGTTGAGTAATGATATGTATATTAATCAAATCCAAATCAACAAGCTAAAAAAGGAACTTGCCATACTCAAAGAAGATTATGCAAGAATGATTGTAAAATCATATAAAAGCCGTTCTGAGCAAAGTCGAGCGATGTTCATTCTGTCGTCCAATAGTTTCCTGCAAGCCTATAAAAGAGCTCAGTATATGAAGCAATATACTAATTACAGAAAATTGCAAGGCGAGGAAATTAAATCTAAATCAGACCAACTCATTGTTTATAACGGAAAATTGGATATTCAAAAAACAGCTAAGCAAAAACTGATTGTCGAAAACGAAAAAGAAAGATTGTCATTGTTAAAAGAAAAGCAGATTCAGCAAAAACTGGTTGATTCCATCAAAAAAGACAAGAAAAAAATCGCCTCTGAAATCAAGAAAAAACAACAGGAAGCAAGAGCTATCGATAGACAGATAGACAGATTAATGCGTGAAGCTATCGCGGAAGCCAACAGGAAAGCCGCAGCAGTAAATGCAAAAGCAAACCCTACAGCAACAGTTTCTAAAGCAGCAGTATCTTCGTCAAGAATAATATTAACGGCAGAATCAAAAATACTAGCCGATAATTTCAGAGCAAATAGAGGAAAATTACCTTGGCCAGTAGAAAAAGGATTTGTTTCATTACCTTATGGAGATCAGCCACACCCGCAATTTGCTTCCTTAACAATTCACAATAGCGGTGTAGAAATCACGACAGATCAAGGAGCTACTGCAAGAGCTGTATTTGGTGGCGAAGTAACGAGCGTTATTGTTTTATCGCCTGTAAATAAAGCAGTGATGATACAACACGGGGATTATTTCACGGTATATCAAAATTTAAGCGCTGTGTATGTTAGCAAAGGCGATAAAGTAAGTATAAAACAAAGCATTGGAAAAGTAAGAACCAATGGCGAAACAGGAAGAACAGTACTTAAGTTTACAATTTCACAGAATACTACTTACAACAATCCGGCAAGTTGGTTGTATAATATGTGACAAATTAGACAGCATTCTATTAAGAGCAGCACCATTTTATTACAAGAAATAAGATGGTGCTGTTTGTTTTAAAGAGTATATTTTTTGCTATTGTTGCTGATGTTGAAGTTGTTCTATATAGTCAAGTTGTTTTTGCTCTTCAACCGATACTTCCTGAAGTTTTACATCATTTATTTCCTCAAACTGTCTTCCGTCTTCGTAACCAATGGAAACACACACAGAAAGGGTTTGTTTGGAGAGGCCTTTGAAAGTACCTTTTACTGGCGTGCAATCATTAAAATTTCGTCCAACAGAAAGTTTTACATGATTATCCATTGTCCAAATGTTGTTGGTTGGATCTAACCCAAGCCAACCTTGTGTTGGGGTATAAAATTCTACCCAAGCATGCGTTGCACCTTCTCCTCTAAGACCACTTTCGTTTGGACAAATATAGCCGCTTACATATCTCGCAGGAATGCCGGCAGTGCGCAAGAGTTGCAGTAATATATGCGCAAAGTCTTGGCAAACTCCTTTTTTTATCTCTAAAATTTCATCTATTGTAGTTTCTATATTAGTAATCCCTTTGGTGTATGTAAAGGTTTTAAATACATATTGATTGCATTGCTGGGCAATTTCTATAATTGGTTTGTCAACACAATTTATCTTTTTCAAGATAGCAATGATTTTCTTTTGTTTTGCAATGGTTTCCGGATAACAAAGCCGAAGCAGTGCAATATTTTTTTCTTTTTCATTTTCCAAATCTTGAACCGTGGTAGTGTCAATTTTTGGTATTTTGAGCGAATGATTTACGCGCACTAGCATCCTTGATTCGATGGTCATTTCTTCATGAGCCTCTAAATTATTGAAGTTTCCAACCCTATTACCATAATAATCTTTCGAAATTTCGACATCTGGATTATGGGTTATCAAGAGTTGGTGTTGCAACACATCTTGATTGTCAAAATTATGAGGAAATAAACGAATCTCGTTGATACTCTCTTTTATTGGCCAATTGTATTGATATTTTGTAATGTGAACTATTTTGAAAACCGCCATTTTTTTAGGTATATGAGAAGAATAATTTTGAGAAATCTGTTGAAAACTGAATCAGTTGGGCTCTTGTGTTATTTAGCATTTCCTCTAGTTGTTTTCCTGTTAGGTGATGATAGTCTGTATATTCTACATAACTTTTTAATCTTCCAAATTGATTCTTTAATGTTCTTGCTTCGCTCAAGTTATTGTCTTTAAAAAGGTAGTCTAAATATTTATCGATATATCCCAAAGTGTAAATTACAGAATGTGCAAAATCTCTGTTAAAAATTACATGTTGCACAATTTTACGGTTATGTGAAATGTTGCTGTAACTTTTTAAATATTGTTCGTAACCTGATAGTGACAATAATAATCTTCTCCAATACAACAAGTCTTCATCTCCGTCAAGATTATAATTAATGGGTTTATAGTAAGCTTGTGTTACTGAAATAGTTTGTAAGCAGCGTTCAATATGTTTACCAACACAAGAAAAACACCAGCCCATTCCTCTAGGCATTGTTACGTGTAGTATTCCATTGTAGAGTAAAAGATCTTTATTGAGTTTGGTAATAACGTTTAGCGCTTCATGGGTTTCTAATTTTTTAGGCAAATCAGGAGAATTCATGAAATGATACAGAGAGTTGATGTGTTCCCAAAGTTCTTTAGTTATTTTGTCTTGAGAACCTCTTGCATTTTCACGTGCTTTAATGACAAGGTTTTTTACTGAATTGGTATTTTGATTGTCACAAATGATGTATTTCAACACAAAATTAGTGTCATATTGAGACTGAATCATTTGATTTTTAGATAAATCTGTGTAGTGTTCCAACAAAGGTTTATATCCTTGAGAATCATTCATTTCTTTGTCAAAAGACAAAATATAGAAGGTGTTTAGGGTAAGCAGCATTCCGTCAGCTCTCTCCATATAGCGGTTGAGCCAAAACATTCCGTCTGCCACTCGGCTTAGCATATTTGATTCCATTTTCTTGTTGTTTTTAAAAAGCGTAAAAAGAGCCTTTTATTTATAATTTATCCAATAATCCACGTGTCCTTGCTTCCTCCGCCTTGTGAAGAATTGACAACCAAAGAACCTTCTGTTAGCGCCACCCGAGTAAGTCCACCAGGAACTATTTCAACGCCATTTGGACCGCATAAAGCATAAGGTCTTAAATCTACATGTCGCAATTTTAGTTCACCATTTATAAAACAAGGCACTGTGCTGAGTTGAATAATTGGTTGTGCGATGAAATTTCGAGGATTGGCAAGAATTGCATTTTTTCCGTCTTTTAGTTCTTTTTCAGAAGCTTTATTTCCCATAATCATTCCATAACCACCACTTCCGTTAGTCTCTTTGATGACCATATTTTCCATATTGGCAAATACCAGTTCTCGTTCTTCCTTATTTTCCATTTGATAGGTAGGAACATTGTTAAGAATAGGCTCTTCGTTGAGATAATATCGTATCATTTCCGGAACATAGGCATAGACTGCTTTGTCATCTGCAACGCCATTTCCCACTGCATTAACTAAGGCTACATTTCCGTGCTTATAAGCACTTATTAGACCTGGAACACCTAAAGCACTGTCAGGTTTAAAAACTAAAGGGTCAAGGTATTCATCATCAAGGCGTCTGTAAATAACATCTACTTGGTGAAGTCCCGAAGTAGTTTTCATATACACTTTGTTGTCGCTTACAATAAGATCTCGTCCTTCCACTAATGGAATTCCCATTTGTCTTGCTAAAAAAGTATGCTCATAATAAGCAGAATTATAGATACCGGGAGTTAGCAAAACGACGTTTGGATTTGAAATATTTCTTGGTGATAATGAAACAAGTATGTTATGAAAAATCATTGGATAATTCCCTACCATACTTACTTGATTAGCAGAGAGCATTTCAGGAAATATACGCTTAGTAATTTCTCGGTTTTCGAGCATATAGCTAACTCCACTTGGACATCTTAAATTATCTTCTAAGACATAAAATTCACCTTTTGCACCCCTGATCAAATCTATTCCCGCAATGTGTATGTGAATATTATGAGGCACTTTTATTCCGTGAACTTCCTGAATATAATGAGGACAAGACGCTATCAAAGTTGCGGGAATTATGCCTTCTTTTACGATGAGCTGTTCATTGTAGATATCTTCTAAAAATAAGTTAAGCGCTTTTAACCTTTGTTTTATTCCTGATTCTACTTCAAGCCATTCTTTTTGGGTAATAATTCTCGGGATAATATCAAACGGAAAAATCCTTTCAATACCTTGATTATTATCACTGTAAACAGTAAAAGTAATTCCTTGATTCATAAACAAATCAGCTGCTTGCTTTTGTTTTTGATTTAGATTTTCGGGATTTAGATTTTCTAGCGTTTGAAGTACTTTGCGGTAAGAATTCCTTACCCCTTTATTTGAAAACATTTCATCCCAGCCGTTTGGGTTTAATTTAGGTATCAAATCTATCATGGCGTCCATTATTAAATATTCAAACTTTAGAGATTTTAGTCAAAAAAACAACTGATTTTCACAAATTTATCAATTTATTTTCATCACAATGTTTATTTTATTGAATATTCAGTAACTATTGCCAAATTCGTTATTTGGATAATTATTTTTAACAATTATATTTTTTTTCAATCTCATTTTTTCAATTCCGCAATCATAAAAATCACAAAAACATATTCACCCCCATATAGATTAGGGGTAAAGTGTAAAATTTTTACCAAAAATCATAGGTAAAGGGTGTTTTTTATAGGGTAGTCTTAAAATTATATAAAACAACTTGCCAATATCATTTTTGGTTTTGATATATTGGAAAAAATTTCAATCCGTTGTCAACCTAAGGCGATTGATTGGTTTTTAGGATTCGATATGATTGGTCTGTAATAAAGAATTAATTACAGCGATTATAAAATAAATTATTTATTAAAACTAGATTGTATTGCTTTCATAAATCCGGGAGTTGACCAAGTTCCGGCAACAATTATTCGGCGGATAGTATAAAGAGGTTGTGTTGAATCTCTTTTTGTAGATAAGATAAAGGCAAGTTTATACCCGTTTTTTTGTATTTGAGTAATTGCTGCCTGATTCCATATTCCATCAGGATAGGCAAAATAATTTACGGGTTTGCCAATAATGTCTTCTAGTTTCTTTTTGGGTTTTGTAAGTTGGTTTTCCCAGTCTTCTCCTTCATATTTTGTAACCATATGATGATCCCAAGAATGAGCACCAATCACATTTCCGTAATCTGATAAACTTTTTAATTGCTCTTTCGTCATGTATTTAGGACGGTTGATAGAAATCGTCATAATAAAAAATATGCCTTTGAAACCATATTTTTTCATTTCGGAAGCACCAATATTAAACTGTTCTTCGCGAGTATCATCAAAAGTAATCATTATGGGTTTAGAAGGTAATTTCGCGTTGTGAGTTAAATATTCCTCCAGTTGAGCGGGTAAAATTGTGTGAAATCCATTATCTGACAATGCTTTCATTTGCTGCGCAAAAGCTTCAGGAGTAACCGAATAAGTTTTCATATTGTTGCCGTCACCGGGAAGAATAGTACGAATGCGATGGTAGCACAACACTGGAATTTCTGGTTTTTGAAGAATAGTCGTTAGACTGGATACTGATATTATTTGCTTGTCATTTTTGACTTGCGATTTAATATTAGGAATCTCTTTTTTTATTGCATCGGGTTTAGATTGACATCCTGACAAAATCAGAAGTCCAACAAGAAATGGGAACAGAATATTTTTCATAATTCAAATGGGATTGACAAAAACTACTGATATTGAATGTAGATGGGTTTAGGTGTAAATTTTAGTAATTCTTCAGGAGTGTACATTTGCCAATCTTTTTTATTATCGTTTTTATAAAACAATTTAAAGCCAGTAAATTGCACAGGTTCCCTATAAATATACCTTAAATAAGTAGATCTTTTTAAAACTTTCGAACCAAATCCATCCATATCCATTACAATCTGAACCTCAGGAACTGTTTTTATTTTTTTATAATTAGTTACCATGCCTTGAGTAAAACGATGAACAATCAAAACCTTGGGAGGCAGATTATTTTCACGCACTATTTTTACCAAAATGTCAATAGCATCATTGATATCATCTGCTGTAAATGTTCCAATTTTTGTTCCGGGTATTTCTCCATTTTTCAACGAAAACTCGGGGTCAATTCCTAAATGAACATTGGGAAGTTTGAGATAAGGTTCTAGTGTGACCGCTTCGTCCTTTACATTACTATGACCAACCTGAATATCCAGAAAAACTAGTGCGTCAATTGATTTAGCCCAATTCATAATTGTATCAATTTGTTTAAAGGGCATTCGCATGCGATGTAAATTTGCTTTCCCAGGCGCACCTTGAGCAGTGATGGCAATATAATGCAAAGCGGGAATTGCCTTTGTGGTGGGATCTGCTTGTTGCCATTTAGTTACTTCAGATTGGAGTTTCTT
>NZ_JAYWCK010000161.1:0-41400 GCF_043780635.1 Flavobacterium sp. | reverse complement strand
AGGCACCGAGCATAACATCCGATATTTTGGAAACGATTGCAATGTAATGGCTGAAATCCTTTTGAGTCGTTACGATCATTTTACCGAGAACAAAACCGTCACCCACTTGACCACTAATTTAGCCGCAAGCGAAATAGAAACTTATTACGGAAACCGGGTTCGTTCCAGGATGAGGGCAATGTTTAATTTAATAGCGTTTGATAAAGAGGCAAAGGATAAAAGGTAATTATAGGGTTGCTTTCGCACTTTTACATTACATTGCTTTTTCGTATTATTGTAGAGTATTGATTAGGTTTCATAATACAAATTAAATCAGAAAACACACCATAACAAATTGTCGTGACAGTGTCACGACAATTGAAACATAAATTCAAATGCAATTTCGAGAAAATATTTTTGTAACAGGTGAATTAATTAAAAATTCAGTTGTTACAAAAATGGAAACAACTAAACACCCAACAAAATACATTGCTTGCTGCCAAAAAAAGAAAAAATAGAATAATTGAAGTGAATCTTTACGATAAGCACCAAAAAACGGTAGCAATCACAAAAAATTGCTTTTTACTATGAGAAATAGTCGACACCTCTAACATTTACGGTTCCAAAATCGAAATGCTTTAAGGCAGTCGACTGCGTTGCAAAATGCGAAATAGGTGCATCAGTTTCAATATAAATTCAAATGACAAACGATAATTTGAAATGGAATTCTTTAATTTGCAGTATCAATTTGTCTAATTTTTAAAACAATAATCAATGAGCGAATCTCAAAACATAGAATGGAAAGAATCTTGGCGCGATGAGTACCTGAAATGGGTTTGTGGTTTTGCCAATGCTATTGGCGGTGTTATTTTTATTGGCAAAGATGATGATGGTGTAGTTATTAATTTGGCAGATTACAGAAATCTGTTAGAAGCAATACCAAATAAAATCAGGGAACATTTGGGTATTATTGCCGAAGTCAATTTGCATCAGGAAAATGGAGCACATTATTTAGAAATTGTAGTACCACCATATACGGTTCCGGTTTCACTTCGCGGTCGCTACTATTACAGAACTGGTAGTACCAAACTGGAATTGACAGGAAATACCTTGAATGAATTTTTATTGAAAAAATCAGGCAAAACTTGGGATAATGTCCCTGAAGCTGTGGCAACTTTTAACGATATTGATTCCGAAAGTGTAAAGGCTTTTATAAAAGATACTCAAAAAAGTGGCAGAATGCCCGATGTTTCAGATTTATCCATCGAAGAATTGTTTGAAAAATTAAGACTATCGGACAATGGAGAAATCAAACGGGCAGCAATCATTCTTTTTGGTAAAGACCCAAATCGTTTTTATCCGAATGTAATGGTGAAAATAGGTCGTTTTGGCAACGATGATGCCGATTTAAAATTCCAGGAAACAGAAGAAGGAAATTTAATCCAATTGCTAAAAAATGTTCCCAATCAATTAAACTATAAGTTTTTCACCAAACCAATAGATTTTGAAGGAATGTTGCGAGTAGAAAAGGGAGAATATCCTGTTGCGGCACTCCGAGAAATGTTGTTAAACGCATTAGTACATCGAACGTATATGGGGTCAATGATTCAGTTGCGTGTTTATGACAATAAGCTAACGCTTTGGAACGAAGGAAATTTGCCCGAAGGAATGGAATTAGAAAGTTTAAAACGCCACCATATTTCACGCCCTAGAAATCCGATAATTGCAGACATCTGTTTCAAAGCAGGCTACATTGATTCGTGGGGTCGTGGCACACTAAAAATCATCAACAGTTGTAAAGAAGCAGGTTTACCCGAACCAACAATTACAGCATTAGATGGTGGCATATTAGTAACTTTATTCAAAGACAAATACAGCACAGAACAACTCAAATCTTTAGGCTTAAGCGAAAGACAAATTGCAGCTGTAGAATTCGTGAAAGTAAATGGTAAAATTACTAATAATGAATTGCAACTGTTATTGAATTTATCCGAAAGGACCATTTTAAGAGAGTTGGATGATTTAGTCAATAACAATATTCTTGTTAGAAAAGGAGAAAAGAAAGGGACGTTTTACGAACTAAACAATAGTTTTTAATTCTCATTTTGGCGGATAAGTGGCGGATAAAACCCCATTATGGCGGATAAGTGGCGGATATAAATCTATCGGCTTACAATCATCTCAATAATCTAAGTATTTTAGTTGACAAAAACATCTTTAAATCAAGTGACATCAAAGGCGCTGGTTCCTTTTACGAACTTTTTTAATTGCACAATAATTGCACAAATTGCACAATTGGGCTAGATTATTAAGCGAAGCATCCGATGCAACGGCTAACGAGATTTAAGAACAAGATTTGGTGCTTTTTATGAATTTGATTGATTGCGTCATAATTGCGCCTATTGCGTCATATCATTGTAAATAATCAGACTCTTTTATAAACTAAACATTAGTTTTCACACTCGTTTTGGCGGATAAGTGGCGGATAAAATCCCATTATGACGGATTAAAATTAATCGCCTCAATCACCTTACAATTGCCTCACAATCGCCACACGCAAATTAAATAGTTGTGTCTATTACATCATTGTTGCGTTACAAACTTCAATGCAACTCAAACGACAAACGTTAATTTGAAATCACATAATTTTAAATATTTATCCAAAATGTGGAAAACCGTAAACTAATTAGATTTAGTCCCCTTAACTTTGAAAAAATCAAGCAAATTTGAGCTAAGTGGAGTGTGTGTTTATCAACCTAATTTGTTAATAACAAAATTCTTACACTACTTTCAAATTGTGTATTTTTAGATTCTCAAACAAAAGCGTTGCCAATGTCCTTATTCCAGCCCTCAGTTCTCAAGAAATACTTGAGCCAACAAGATACTCTCGTAGTCCAAAAAGCCTATAAAAAATATACCAAGTATTTTCACAATGCGGCCATTCAGGAAAACATCCGCAACAGCAAGGAAGAACAATTTCAGGAAGGATTCTTGCGTGAATTATTTGTGGATATTTTGGGCTATACACTGAATCCGGCAGCTAACTTTAACCTGACCACGGAACTCAAAAACATAAAAGGAGCAAAAAAAGTAGATGGCGCCATCCTCAAAGACGGAAACGCACTTGGTGTGATTGAACTAAAGGGAACCAACACCAAAGACCTCGAAAGCATCCGCCAGCAAGCATTTGATTACAAAGCAAATCATAATGATTGTACCTATGTCATTACTTCTAACTTCGAAAAATTGAGGTTCTACATCAACAATGCCGTGGATTTTGAAGAATTCAATCTCTTTACCCTTACCCACGCTGAATTCGAAATCTTCTACTTATGTCTGGCCAAAGAAAACATCTTAGCCAACAAACCACTCAGCATAAAAGAAGCTTCGGTGGTGGAAGAAGAAAACATAACCAAAAAATTCTATGGGGATTATTCGGTATTCAAACGCGAATTGTACAGGGATTTGGTCAAACAGAACAGAAATAATATCATATTGACCGACTTACCCGAAAAGACTTCAAAACTGATTCTTTTCAAAAAGTCACAAAAACTTATAGACCGTTTTCTATTCATTCTCTTTGCCGAAGACCGCGGACTATTGGCGCCAAACTCCATAAATACCGTTCTCAAAGAATGGAAAGACTTGGCAGACTTGGATGTCGAGGTGCCGCTATACGATCGCTACAAACAATATTTTGGTTATCTTGATACAGGTCGCAAAGGAACCGACAAGAAAGAAGAAATCTTTGCCTACAACGGTGGACTTTTTCAACCCGATGCTATTCTCGATGCGGTTATCATTGACAACGAAATGTTGTACCGCCATACCTTAAAGCTTTCAACCTACGACTTCGAAAGTCAGGTAGATGTCAATATCCTGGGACACATCTTCGAACATTCCTTGAACGAAATCGAAAGTGTCAATGCCGAAATTGAAGGAACAGATTTTGACAAACAAAAAACCAAACGCAAGAAAGACGGCGTTTTCTACACCCCAAAATACATTACCAAGTACATTGTCGACAATACCATTGGTAAACTCTGTACTGAGAAAAAACAGGAATTGGGCATCCTCGACGAAGAATATGCCAAAGGCCGCAAGAACCGCCAAACCACCACCATCATAAAGCTGGACCAGCAACTCAAGGACTACCGCGAATGGCTCTTGGAACTCACCATTTGTGACCCAGCTTGTGGCTCGGGTGCTTTCCTGAACCAAGCCTTGGATTTCCTGATTCGGGAACACGCCTACTTGGACGAACTCAACAAACAACTCTTTGGAGGTTTCTTTGTCTTTCCCGATATCGAAAACCAAATCCTGGAACACAATATTTATGGGGTTGACCTAAACGAAGAAAGTATCGAGATTGCAAAACTCTCTTTGTGGCTGCGCACCGCCCAACCCAAACGGAAACTCACCAGCCTGAACAACAACATCAAATGCGGGAACTCGCTTATCGATAGTAAAGCCATTGCCGGCGACAAAGCCTTCAATTGGAAGGAACAATTTCCGGAAGTATTTGCCAAAGGAGGTTTCGATGTGATTATTGGAAATCCGCCTTATGGAGCTGATTTTAATATAAAAGAAAAAGAGTATTTAAAAACTAAATTTTCAAATATCCATATAAGAACACCCGAATCATTTAATTATTTTATTGGACAAATAATTAACATATCAAATAGAAACGGTGTTTGTTCATTTATAATACCTTCAAGTTTTCTTAATCAAATTGAATTCGAAAAAACTAGAAAATTAATTTTAACAAATGAAACTTTAAATGGTGTTTTAGATTTAGGTGATAATATTTTTTCTGATGTAGCGACGCCAACTTGTATAATTAGTTTTTTTAGAGGAAAATATAAAAAGGAGATTTCTTTTTCTGATTTTACGTCTATTGATAGAAAATTATTACCATTAGAAATTGACAAAGTTTATTATAAAATCAAAAATGAAGATTTAGAAAGTAATCAATCTTTCAGCTTTAATCACAAACCTAACAAAAAGCTTGTGACCAAATGTTATTCTCAAAGTATGACCTTGAAAGAGGTTGCCGAAGATGTCGCTACAGGAATTAGTCCTGGTCTTGGTGAAGCTTTTGTTTTGGATTCAAAAACAGCTGCAACTCTAAATTTAGAAAATCATATTTTAAAAAAACTTGTAATTGGCGGCGAAATAAATCGGTATTATTTAAATCCAATTTCTGATAAAAGAATAATTTACTTTTCTTCTAAATTAGATATTAAGGATTTTCCAAATAGCTTATCACATTTATCAAATTATAAAGAAAAATTAGAAAATCGAGTTGAGACTAAAAGCGGAACTATTCCTTGGTATGTGATGTTGAGACCTCGACGTCAAAAGTTGTTTGAAACACCTAAAATATTAATAAGACAAACAGCTGATAGAATTATTGCTTCATACGATTCTGAAAACTGGTATTGCTTGAAAAGTGGTATTATTATTCAATTAAAAGACGATTCAAAAATCCACTATAACTACATTCTTTCTATTCTAAATTCTTTACTTATGAATTTTTTATATCAAGATTTAGTAAATGAAGGTAAAAGAATTTTTCCAGAAGTTAAACCGATACAATTGTTTAAACTTCCAATTAAAGTTGTGAATAATGAGATGCAACAACCGTTTATTGAAATAACTTCTCAAATAATGATTCTTTACAATGAATTGATGAAGTCAACGAGTAAATTCATTAAGTACTTTTCGGGTCAATATAAACTAGATAAACTACCTAAAAAGCTTGAGAACTGGAGCGAATTAAATTTTGCAGCATTCATTACAGAACTCAACAAAGCCATTAAAATAGCTGGACAAACGCCACTCACCAAAAAAGACGAATTCGAATGGTTAGACCTATTTGAAGAAAACAAAACCAAAGCCCAAACCCTGAAATCACAAATAGAAACCACCGAAAAAGCAATTGATAAAATGGTGTATGACTTGTATGGTTTGAGTGAGGAAGAGATTAATATTGTTGAAAATAATTAAAAAAGTAAGAGATAGTAAACGAAAAAAATACTTGGAAGGATATGAACATTAATCAAAAACAAATCGTACAGGATAGTTTAGAAGCAATAAAAAGCACCGATATTGAGCAACATTTAATAGCTGCCTATCCTACTGAAACTGATTTTAGCAAAATAAATATCAGTAAATATAGTGCTGCAGAATTTCTGTTTCTTTTCAATAAAATGATTACTCAATTAGAAGAGGAATTAGAAAATGGATTAGGATTTTTATTGCCATTTACTGAAAATTATGCTAATGATTTTGGTGCAGTAAACCTTCAAACTGATTTGTCACATATACATAGTTATTTAAATTCCAATCAATTTGCAGCTGTTGAACCTGTTTTAGACAGACTAATTCACTACCAAATAAAAAATGGTTTTTGGAGCAAGTCAGAAGTAAAGTCCCATCCAGTAGAATTAGAGGAACTAAAGAAACAAAAAGCGTTAATTGATTTAAATCAAAAGGCATTAGACAAAAATCTGATTGCATATAATGGCTTAAAAGCAAATTTAGAAAAAACAATTTTAGATTTTAATACTTACATTGATGAAAAGAAATTAGAATTAACTCAAATTACAAACTTACTTTCAACTGCAAATACACAATTAACAGAAATAAATACCATCGTTTCTAATGCCACAAATAAGGACACTGAAATTGACGGAATATTAAAAAATATCAAGGATAAGGTTTCAACGGTTTCCGAAAGTATAACAGAATATGAAACTGATTTCACAGCAATTAAAAGAGACAATTCAACATTAAAGCTTCAATTAGAAACAGCAATTGCAAAAGCATTAGAAGATTTAAAAAAATCAAAAGAAGGTATTGAATTTATTGAAAGTAACAAAGAAGAAATCGTTCGTTTAACAGGGATGGCTGCCGATGGTGCATTAGGTTCAAAATTTGACCAAAGACAAGATAAATTAGACAAAGGATTGATTGTTTGGAAATGGGCAATTCCTATAATGTCTATACTCGCAGGCGCTTGGGTTGTTATTGTTTTCAAATATTTAGTACCAGAATTTAATGATGAATGGGTAAATATTTTGGTAAGTATTTTAAAAACTTCTCCTGGATTTATTTTATTAGGCTTTGTGTTTTCACAATACAAAAAAGAACGAAATCTACAAGAAGAGTATGCTTTCAAGTCAGCAGTTGCAATGACACTAACTGCTTATTCTGAAATGCTTTCAAATTCTGACAAAGAAGATAATAATTCTCGCCAACAAATGCTTTTGAAATCTATAGAAATGGTTTACAATCAACCACAAATTCATCCTGTTAAAAGTGAAACATTATTTAGTTTTAATACCAAAGATCTAAAAGAAACTGTAGGCACATTGACCGATGCTTTGAAAAACATTAAGAATAGTTAATGTTATTAGATTAAGTTTTATAAAGTAGTATATGATAGTTTAAGTAAGGAAAAATTCACGATTCATATAATTTCTAAATTTAAAAAACTGAGTTATTAATTTATTAAAACCAATAAATAATGCCATCAATAATTGCAAAAGCGCTTGAATTAAGTCGTCAGGAACTATTAGATATAGGATTGAGAGGGAATACTTTATTGCATTTTAAACCTCGTTCCGAAAGCTTGACTATCGCTGATGAAATTTCTAAAGAAATATTCAACATTCTGATTACGGAACAAAAATTAATGTCTTTTTTGCCAATCCCAAAAGGCAAAGAAAACAATAACATTGAAATTTTTGATCAACTTCCCGACCTGTTTAGTGAAGATTTAGATCCTAAAAGACACACAGATACTCGTTTGCAAACAAAACTAAATCAAGATCAATTAGATAAAAAATTAATTAAAATTAATACCGAAGCTGAGACCTATTTTCAAGAACAAGGAATAGATATTTTATACTTGGCATTAGGTTTTCTATCTTGGTACGAGGATGATAATTCTGAATTAGAACGACTGGCACCATTGGTACTGATCCCTGTTTCTTTAAATAGAACAACAGCAATTGAACGCTTTAAATTAAAATACACTCAGGTTGATTTAGGCACCAATTTAACGTTAAAAGCTAAACTGAAAACCGATTTTTCAATAGAACTCCCCGATTTTGAAGAAGAAACAGATATAGCAGACTATTTCAGTAAAGTAAATCTAGCTATTAAGAAAAAAGCGCGTTGGAAAATAGTGGAAAATGAGATTCATCTAGGATTTTTTAAATTCGGTAAATTCCAAATGTATCAGGATTTAGATTCTAAAAACTGGCCAGAAGGAAAAGCGCCTTCAGAACACCCAATTATACAATCGCTTTTCGGGGAAGGCTTCCATTCTTTGGAGGATAACGAAAATAGTGAGACTGTTGATGATTTGGATGAATCTGTTTCAGGGGAATTAAAAACCTTAGACAACTTTCATTTTATATCTGATGCAGATTCTAGTCAAACAGAAGCAATTTTACAAATTAAAAAGGGGAAAAACTTGGTAATTCAAGGACCTCCGGGAACAGGTAAATCGCAAACAATTACAAATATAATTTCAGAATCATTAGCCGACAATAAGAAAATATTATTTGTATCCGAAAAAATGGTGGCTTTAGAAGTAGTTAAAAGACGTTTGGATAATTGCCAACTAGGGGATTGTGTTTTAGAGCTCCATAGTCATAAAAGCAACAAACGAGCAGTTCTTGATGAATTAGGAAGAACCATTGATTTAGGTAAGCCAAAAATTGATGATCGCACAGTAAAAAAGTCAAGATACAAAGAAATTCAAAAAAGACTAGACAATTATTGTGCAGCCACTAAACAACCAATTCTTAATTCAAAAATAAACTTTGTAGATGCCGTTGGTAATTTATTACGATACAAAGAACAGATTGAAAAATATAATTTAAATGACCTAAATATTGAATCTTTTGAATATTGGTCTAAAGAGGAATTTATCGAAGGGGCAGCTATCATCAAGGAACTTATAGCGTATTTAAATGAACATAAATCTCCATCCAGAAATTTATTTAATGTTGCATCAATTGATAATATCTCACCATCAGATGAAAAATTCATAGAAGGCAAATTAATTGAAATTTCTGATCTTATTAAAAAACTCAAAACAGAAGCTTTAAAATTAAAAGAAAGCATTCCTTTTGAAAGTATGATTTCTATAAACGAAGTTAACAAGATAAAAAATGCTGTTGCCCTATTAAAAACTAAGCCTGACTTAACTGATATAAATTGTCTAACACCAGATTGGTTTAAAAAAGGTCCAAACATTTCTGATGTTATTTCAAATGGTCAGAACACTAAAGAAATATATAATAAGAATAGCGCTATTTTAATAGATAAAGCCTTTGATTATGATTTTACATTCATAAAAAAAACATATTCCATTCAGGGTTTAAAATGGTATCGATTTTTATATAAAGATTATAGAGAATCAAGAAATACATTCAAGAACTTATTAAAAGTTAAGCAACCTTCTGTACCGGAATCTATCAATTTAATCAATGAAATTTTAAATTATCAAGATTCAAAAAAAATTGTTTTCAAGTCAGAGAAGAATTTAGAACTTCTTTACGGCGACAGATGGAAAGGTCTTGATTCAAATTGGTCTGAATTAAAAGAAACATACAGTTGGTTAAATCAACTGTATGAACAAATTGAGAATAACAAAATACCTTCCGATTTTCCATCCTTAATAAATACCAAACTGGACCCTAATACTTTATTTAAGCAAGAGGAAATAGTTAAAAGTTTAAATGAAAACCTAAAATTGGTAGTTGAGGCATTACAGAAAAAACTGAAAATTAAAGTTGAAGAGGCTTATCTAGAAATGGATATTGATTCATTTTTAAATCAAGTCGATAATATGAAAGAGAATCTGGAAGATCTTTTTACAATAGCTAGATATAACTTATTATGCAATAAATTAAATCTTCTTAAATTATCTGAAATTGCTGCTCTAGGATTTGACTGGAGCTTTCCACCAAAAATTTTATTATCCCTCTATGAGTACAATTGGCATCTAACATTAGTAAATAGCGCCTATAATTCCAGAGATTCCATAAAATATTTTGATGGTATTGGGCATTTAAACGATATTCAGGAGTTTAAAATTTTGGACAATGAATTAGCTTTTTTTGCCCAAGAACAACTTGTTTTAAAACACTTTAATAGCCTTCCAAATGTTTATGCTCCTGGAGAAATGGCGTTAATTCGTCGAGAAATAAATAAGAAAAAAAGACATATCCCAATTAGACAATTATTACTAAAGGCTGGAAATGCTGTACAGCAAATCAAACCTGTTTTTATGATGAGTCCAATGTCGGTAGCAACTTTTTTAGTTCAAGGTGCAATGGAATTTGATTTAGTAATTTTTGACGAAGCTAGTCAAGTAAAAGTCGTAGATGCATTAATACCTATATTAAGAGGGAAACAAATAGTTGTAGTTGGCGATTCAAAACAAATGCCTCCGACAGATTTTTTTAGCAGAACCTATGAAAATGAAGAAGATGAAGAAGAAAACAAAACGGGTGATATCGAAAGTATATTGGGAATGTTTCTTGCTCAGGGAGTAAATGAAAATATGTTGAAATGGCATTACAGAAGCAAACACGATTCTTTAATTAATGTTTCAAATCAGGAATTTTATGATGGACGCCTAATGGTATTTCCAAGTTCTGGAGCTAATGAAAAAGCTACAGGTTTAAAATTTAATCATTTTCCTGAATCGATTTATGAAAGAGGCACTTCCAGAACCAATCCCCTTGAGGCTCGTAAAGTGGCTGAAAAAGTAATGATACACGCAAAAACCAATCCTGAATTAACATTAGGAGTTGTTGCATTTTCAACAGCTCAACGTGATTGTATAATTCTGGAATTAGAAAGATTAAGACGGCAGGATTCCAGCAGTGAAAAATTTTTTTCTAAAATAAATTTAGAAGAATTCTTTATAAAAAACTTAGAAAACGTACAAGGAGATGAACGCGATGTTATTTATATAAGTATAGGTTACGGCAGAACTGTAGACAAAAGAGTAACGAGTAGTTTTGGCCCTGTAAATCGTGAAGGTGGTGAACGTCGCCTTAATGTATTAATTACGAGAGCTCGATTAGCGATGGAGGTTTTTTGCAATTTTACAGCTGATGATTTAGCGACTCAGAGTACTACACCTTTTGGCGTGAAAGCTTTAAAGAGTTTCCTAAAATATGCAGAAAGTGGTGTTTTGGAAAACCGTTTTGAAACAGGAAAGGAAACTGATTCGCCATTTGAAGATGAAGTCATAAGTGCCATTAAAAAGATGGGATATGAAGTAGAACCCCAAGTAGGTTCCGCAGGTTTCTTTATTGACATTGCAGTCAAAGATCCAAGTAAACCTGGTAAATACGTATTAGCCATTGAATGTGATGGAGCAACTTACCATAGTTCTGTCAGTGCGAGAGATAGAGACAGGCTAAGACAAAATGTTCTTGAAGGAATGGGTTGGAAATTTCATAGAATATGGAGTACAGATTGGTTCAGAACTCAAGGGAGACAAATTGAGTTGTTAAAAAAAGCCATAGAAATTGAAATCAATCAATCAAATCATACTTCCGACTTCGTTAAAGTAGTTAAGAATACAAACAAAGATACACCTGTCCAAAAGATAGCAACAATACAGAGAAATAAAGCGGTACACAATGTTCCAACAGTAAATAAATATAAAATTATAAAGACAATACCAAATTTAAGCTTTTATGTTGAATTATTAGAAGTTCCAATTAGTAAAATTTCAGATTATTTATTTTCAATTTTAAAGGAAGAAGGTGTTATTCATATTACTGATGCTGCAAAAAGAATAACTGATTCTTATGGTATTGGTCGTATTGGTAATAGAATTTATGAAAAGATAGTTCAAGGTGCTAAATATGGTCATCAAAATAATTTATTTTATTACAGTAATGAATTCTTATACCACGATGCAAATAAAATGGTTGAGGTTAGAGATAGAAGTGAATTAGAACCATCATTCAAAAAAATAGAAAACATTACACCTGAAGAAATTCAAAAAGCATTAATCGATACTATTTCAATGGCCTTTTCTTTACCCAAAGAAGAAGCAATTTCCGAAGCATTATCTTCAATGGGATTTAATCGTGCCACCGAAAAGGCAAGTACGATTGTTGGTGCTGAGATAACCAAATTATTCAAAGAGAAAAAAATAAAACTAGAAGATAATCGAATAGTAATAAATTGATAATTATGATGAAATCATTAACAGGTATAAAACCTATATAGATATTTTTTGGATAAATGACAAATGGTAGAAATGAACTAATTTACTTTCATTCCTTTAAAGTAACGGAATGATTAACCACATAAAAACATAACAATATGAATTTTACAATAATATGGTCATATATTATTTTGATATTAGTACAGGTTTTTGCTCTTACATTTATACCTATAAGCCTAATAGGAGTAATATTAGGAAGGATTAAAATTGGTATATCAACATCTTTATTAATTGGCGGTCTACTTGTTTGGTTTGGAATTAATCTCGTTTGGCTCCATTTTACAGGTTATAATTTGCCATTGTTAGCATTTTTTTTAATTGAAGCCGTTAAGTTATTTAAAGGTCTCGGTGTTAACAAAGTTGACCCTGAAATGAACGAAATGATTTTAGGAATTGAACTGAAATCAATCATACTAATTGCTTTATATATTTTCATTTTTAAAGAATTCAATTGGTTTTAGTACCACTCGCTGGCGCAAGCGTCTCGCTTGTACATTCCCACTAGCGCCAATGATTTTGATTTATGCATACATACAATATTAACATAAATAATCAATAGTATGAACCAAGCCAGCTTCAAAATAAAAAAATCAAAGCTTTTACTTGAAATCAAAAAAATGACTAAAGCACTGGGTCCTATTTCAAAATGGAATAGATATACTGAATTGGAATTAACAATTACAGATGGTTTATTAACATTAGTCATTCCGGGAGTAAGATTAGAAGTAAAATGCGAAACAAAAAGCACGGCAAAAGCTACGTTAGGCTTATTTTATTTTAGGGATATAATAAACACTTGGAATAATTTAGAAGTAGAATGTATTATCCTCGATGAGGCAATTAAATTGGGAGTAACTTCAGTAAGGGCACAAACTACTTTTTTTGAGAATGACAGTATTTTGAGAAGTATCAATTTACCTATAAATTATTCTGATTTACATTTATTGCAATTAGAAAATAAAGGGTTCACGCCAGAAGAAATAGGGTTTAACAAATTGGTACATCAAATTTATGTTGCAAAGAGAAATTTGAAAGTGAATATCAAAAATACTTCGGATATATTAAAAGTTTATGGTGTAAAAATCAAAGAAATTGAAGAACTAGTGCAAAAAAAAATAGATGTCAAATAGTTATATAAAAACAAAAAATGCAAAAGAAAATTGAATTCGAAGAAGGAAATTTCATAATTGGTTATTGTGATAATTTACAGGACATTTCTGTTTATGTTAGTGAGCAGTTTACAGAACCTATTAAAATTTCTTTTGTTCCAAAAATTGAAATGAACGAAAAATACTGTTTAGAATATACAAATAAGCATATTGCTGAAATAGTTCTGGAAGCTAAAAAAATTATTCAAGAAAATGTTGAATTTTATAAGAATTTTGAAATATCATTCTATTCAGAATTCACAGGCTATTCACTTTATCGTCACAAATTAAACAGAGATATACTAATGGTATCAAGCAGCTCATTAAATATTGATTGCAAATTAATAAATAAATTAAATTGATAACATAAGTATGGAAAATACAATCACGTTATATTCAATTAGCGAACTTTTAGAGAGAAATTTTTATATCCCATCCTATCAAAGAGGCTACAGATGGACAAAGCAACAAGTAGAAGATTTATTAAATGATATTTATGCTTTTTCAATTCGTAAGAAATCAGATAATGAATTTTACTGCCTTCAACCAGTCGTTGTAAAACCTCATAAATGGTATAGAACAAATCCAGATGGAACAACAGAAAATATTGAAGGTTGGGAATTGGTTGATGGACAGCAAAGGCTTACTACAATAAGAGTTTTGCTCACATATCTTATAAAAGAACATTTGAAAGGCGATTCTTTGAAGAAAGAATATGGTAAAGATGTTTTTAAAGTTGAATATGAAACAAGAGAAAATACGGAACACTTTTTAAATAATATCACAGAAGACAATACCGAAACAATTGATTATTACCATATTTCAAATGCGTATAAACATATTAGAGAATGGTTTGATAAGAAAGATAGTCAACGAGGCGTAAGAGAAGCAATAATAAACACACTTGTGTATAAACACGGTGATTTAAGTAACCCCATAAAAGGTGTTGTGCAGGTAATTTGGTATCAAATAGAAGATGGTAAAAATCCTATTGATACTTTTATTCGAATTAATTTAGGAAAAATATCACTTACCAATTCTGAACTTATAAAAGCATTGTTCCTCCAAGAAGGGAACTTTGGCGATGATAAAAATGATTTAGCCAAGCTTAGACAATTAGAAATTGCAAATGAATGGGATAGAATAGAGAATAGTTTCCAAGATGAAGATTTATGGTGGTTTTTGAATAAAGGTGAAAATAGTATGCCTTCTCGGATTGAATTTATTTTTGATCTTATAAAAAACATTGCAATAAAAAATGATCCCGAATTAGCATTTAGAAGATTGAATGTTATTAATCTTGATGAAAGAAAAAAAACAAACCCTACCTTAGAAGAAATAATTGGGACAGACAAATACGCCACATTTAGATATTTTTATCAAAGAGTTGAAGGTAAAAATAATTTTGATTTTATTAAAACAGAATGGGCAACTGTAACAGATTATTTCAATACATTTTTGGAATGGTATAATAACCCTATATGGTATCACTATATAGGATTTTTAATTTATTGTGGTGACGATATTGTAGCACTGTTTGATTTAACTCATTCAAACAATACAACCAAAGATGACATTACCAATATATTGAAAATAAGAGTAAAAGCAAAATTTGACAACGTAAAGTGGACCCTAGATGAAAACAAACTATATTATTTGGATTTAAGCTATGCAAAAGAAAAGCAAAAAGGTTATATAAAACAACTCCTGTTACTTTTAAATATACAATATATCATTGAGCAATGCAATAACAAGAGCATCATCTTCAAATTCCCTTACAAAACTTTTAAAGAAGAAAATTGGGACGTAGAACATATAGATTCTTTTACGGAAAATCCGCTAAATGATAGAACCACACAAATTGAATGGTTAACTACGGCCAAAATTGATTTGCCAGAATTAGAAAATAATCTAATACTTAATGAACGGATTACATCATTTATTGAAGATGAAAAATCAAAGGAAAGTTTTGAATTAATTCAAGGTGCTATCATCCAAATTGCTGGAGAAGACACAAATGATGATTCATTAAAAAATAACATTGGCAATCTAACCTTGCTCGATGAAAAAACAAATCGTTCTTATGGCAATGCTTTATTTCCTACAAAACGAAGAATTATTATAGAAAAAGATACAGAAGGAACTTTTATTCCTATTTGGACAAAAAATTTATTCCTAAAATATTTTGATTTAAAAGGAAATAGTCGAACAAAATGGAACGAATCAGATATAAAAAGATATAGAAACATAATTGCTGATAAGTTAGAAGCTTTTTTACCCCCTAAACCATAATACCACATCTAATGAATAAATATAACCTTATTGACATTTTATCAAAAGAGCTGACTATTGAAGAACAAGACACTTCAAAACCATATAAGTTTGAAGGAATACAAATACCAATGATCCAACGAGATTATGCACAAGGGAGAGTTGATGAAGTTGAAATTCGTAATCGCTTTCTTAAATCAATATTCAAGGCATTGGTAAAGGATGAAAATCTGGAGCTTGATTTTATTTATGGCTCTATCAAAGAACTGGACAAAAAAATACATTTCATTCCCCTTGATGGGCAGCAAAGATTAACTACCTTGTTCTTGCTACATTGGTATATAGGTAATAGAGAATTGAAGGAGAATGAGCTTGATTTACATCTTGCAATCCTCAAAGGTTTTACATACGCAACAAGAAGCAGTGCGAGAGATTTCTGTGAAAAATTAACCGTTGGTTTGAAAATTGACGGAGGTGAAGATTTTAAGAAAATATCGCCTAGCTTTAAAAAATTTCCAAGTATAGAAATAGCGAATGCTGCTTGGTTTTATGACCGTTTTAAAAAAGATCCAACTATAAAAGCAATGCTAATAATGTTAGATGCAATTCATCTTCATTATGAAGAAGAATTGTTAGAAAATACTGAATTGGAGTTGTTTCCATCCATTTCAAAACTTTCTTTTTATATTTTACCATTAGGCGGCTTCAATCTTTCAGATGAGTTGTATATTAAGATGAATGCCAGAGGCAAACAACTTACGGATTTTGAAAACTTTAAAGCTGATTTAATTAATTGGATTAGAGATGAAGAAAACCCAAAAAGCATTGAGTTTCAAAAAAAGGTTATTTTAAATGATAGGGAAATGCCATACCATCTTTCATTTGCAACAAAACTGGATAATGCTTGGACACATTTATTTTGGGAATATATAAAGCAAAACAAAACAGATTCAAAAAACATAGATATTTATTACTTGCGTTTTTGGAATCGCTTTTTACTAAATAATTATATTATTTCAAGTAAAGAATCACCAGATATTATTGAAAAAGATATTACTTTCAAAAAACTATACAGCAATGAAGAAAGTGAGGACAACTTTAGATATGAGGGATTTGATTTTTACCAACAACTTTTTGAAAAGCAGTATACAATTCTAAATGCTCAACTTACACTTGATGGTATGTCTAAGAATTTCATTGAAATTAAAAAATGCCTTCAACCAATTTGGCCTGTAAAAGACAATTGGAATTTATTTGACGAAAAAATTACTCAGAGGCAAAGAATTCTATTCTTTGCAATATCAATCTATTTACAAAAGAATGATTTTAATTTTGATAAATTTAAAAATTGGATAAGAGTTATCTGGAATATCATCATTGACCCTGACATCAGAAGTATTTCAGTGATGATTAACATAATGAGGATTGTTGAAAAACTGTCTGTTGGTTCAGGAGATATATATGAATTTTTAACTGGACCAGATTTGTTAGCTATTATTCAGAATGAAACATCGTTCGTTAAGGCACAACTTGAAGAGGAAAAATTAAAGGCAGAATTAATTATTTCAAATCTGGCTTGGGAGAATGAGCTTATATTAGCAGAAAAACATCAATTGTTTCAGGGAAATATTAGTTTTTTACTTTTAAACACGCCTGATATTAAAATTTATAAACACCGCTTAAGTATTTCAGAAAAGCTATTTTCAGTCAAAGGAACAACTAGTTCTTTTTCAGAGGAACATTTATTAATGCGAGCTGTAATTTCCGATATTACAGATTGGGAAGCTTTATACGCTTTCAATTTTGGAGATAAGTTTGACAATTGGCAATTATTACTTAGAAGAAATTCTAATGTCCAAGATTTCATTTGCAAAATTTGTGACTTAAATGATGAAACCACTGTAATCTCAGAATTATCAAAATTGATACTTTCTGATTCTAGAATTAATAGCTGGTCGCAAGGACAATTAGATATTGATAAAGCGAAACATATACATAGTCAATTGTATCAAGACGTGGATTTTCAAGAGTGGATGCAGGACACTGATGCAGTCAAACTAAAATGGTCAAACAACCATATTTATATACATCGTCCAAGAAGCTGGTATGACTGGGTGATTTTAGAAACCTATCGAAATGAAATAGCTACGGAACTAATCAAGCAATTTGGTTTTGCTACAACTCAAAAATGTTACAATGCAAATTTTTATTGGGGAGCAAAGATTGAATTAAATATTTCTAACCCTGATTTTTTTATAACTGCAGAGTTTGATGATTTCGGTGATTTACGAATTGGAGTGAAAGATAATGGCAAATCTAATTTGCCTACTACAATAATAATTCAACCTATCGATGTGGAAGATGGATGGCTAATTAGAAAGAATTATCCTTATTTAAATATAGCTAATATATCTGAAATTAATGCTCTGCTAATTCAAATAAAAAACGATGTTTTCGATGAAAAGAATGCTGGAAGTATTATAAATATTTTAAAATAAAAGTTTAATTTCATAATGAATCAAGTTTATTTAGTCCAATATCCCAGTAGTGCGGATTTATAATCAGTGACCATTAATTATTTAATCCAAAGAAACACGTTTCTGAAAGGGCATTGTACTAAGTTTTTTTCGTAACAAATTTTTACTTTATTTGTTACAATTTAGAACAATAATTTTGTCGCAAATATCTCCTTTTTTTGCGACAAAATATCAATAATAATACAAGTCCACATACTGAAAACAAAGCGTTTACAAAAATAAATAAAGCCAACAGGGTTTCGCAAAAAATGCTGGGTTTGGATTAAAAAAATAATGCAAAAAGCACTTCCAGTAAAACAATAAAATAAAAAAATAAAGATTATGCTTAATTTTGTACAATCAATATAGTAAAAGCATCCTATGGAATCCATCAAAGACATTTTAGAGCATTTAAACATCACGGACGAATGCACAACAATTGAAGCCAAAAAAGGGTCGGCAATTGATACTTCTATAATGGAAACTATTTGTGCATTTTCAAATGAACCAGGTTTAGGCGGAGGATTAATTGTACTTGGTGTAGCAAAAGATGAAACCTCGTTATTTCAAAATTATTATATAGAAGGGATTACAAATCCTGATAAATTACAATTGGATATTGCTTCGCAAACGGCAACATTATTCAATCAACCAGTTAGACCGGATATAGAAATTGAAAAACTGGCTAGTGGAAAATTAGTCTTGAAAATGTTTGTCAAAGAATTACCTGACGGTCAAAAACCATTGTATTTCAAGAACAAAGGATTGCCGCAAGGAGCATACAGAAGAATTGGTTCAAGCGACCAACGTTGTACTGAAGATGATTTATTTGTTTTCTATAACAAAGAAGACAGTTTAGACAGCACCATTGTAAACGACACCAGTATTGATGATATTAGCGAAGAAGCCATTTCGTTATACAAAAGCTTGCGTGCCAAAGTAAATGAATATGCAGAAGAATTAGGATACAGCGATTTTGATTTATTAAGGTCTTTAGGTTGTATCAAAAAAGACAAAGACGAGTGGAAATTAACCTATACAGGATTATTAGTTTTTGGTAAACGTCAAGCATTGCGAAGATTGTTGCCAATGGTTCGCATAGATTACATTCGAGTTCCGGGTAACGAATGGGTAGAAGATCCTGAAAACAGATTTACGACAGTAGATATGCGTGGACCGCTTATTGAGTTGGTTCAAAGAGCATTTAGTGCCATAGCCGACGATTTGCCAAAAGGATTTCTGTTGGGAGATGATAAATTACAAGCAGATGCAATTGGTTTACCTTCAAAAGTTTTGCGTGAAGCATTGGTAAATGCTTTTATTCACAGAACATATAGAGAAAATCAACCCATACAAATAATCCGATACGGAAACAGGATAGAAATAAAAAATCCAGGATTTTCTTTAAAACCGGAAGAGCAATTGGGAGAACCAGGATCTAAAAACAGAAATCCATTTATAGCATCAATATTTCACGAAACAAACCTTGCGGAGACAAAAGGAAGCGGAATTAGAACGATGAGAAACTTAATGGAGAAATCCTCATTGGCACCACCAACTTTTGAAAGCGACCACACGGCAAATCTATTTACCACAAGATTATTGCTGCATCATTTTCTTAACGAAAGTGATTTACAATGGTTGGATACTTTCAGTAAATTCGATTTGAATACAGAACAAAAAAAGGGATTAATCTTTATTCGTGAAGCTGGAGCAATAGACAATTCTACTTACAGACAATTAAATGCTTGCGATGTTTTAAGAGCAAGTAATGAATTAAGAAGCCTACGGGACAAAGGACTTATAGAGCAAAAAGGGAAAGGAAGATCTACCTATTACATTGCAAGAGGCATTCTTAACACAGAACCTGATGTCCTTAACACAGAAGTCGATATCCTTAACACAGAACCTGACCAGCTTAACACAGAACCTCAATCACTAACACAGGAGTTGCCTTCTGTGATAAGAGAGCAAATAGAAAAATTAGGTATCAGAGAAAATGACCCTAATAAAATCAAAGATGTTATATATGAACTTTGCAAGCATAAAAGTTATTCAGTTAAACAAATAGCTCTAATATTGAATAGGAATGAGAATTATGTGTATAGAAATTATATAATACCAATGAAAGAAGACGGCAAGCTGCAACACACAATCATTGATATGCCAAACCATCCAGACCAAGCGTACAAATCGGTTTAAATCCAAATAGTTATTTCAATGACAGAAGAAGAACTTGATGGTTTCAAAGAATTAGCAGAAAATATAATAAAATTACTCAAGAAGCTTTCATTATATACGAACCACTGGTAGATAGAATTTACCGTAATAAAGTAAAAGACGAATAAGAAATTGAACTCATAATTGATGTTTTATTAGAATATTGCTACGATGATAAAATGCTGTTACTTTTTAAAAGATTATGCCGATATTACTACAAAATCTATCCAACGGTAACCTATGAATATGTAATGATTTATCGTGATTTGCGGGATGATGAGTATTTAGATAAGAATGAAGAAGAAAATACCAAATAGCTATTACCTCATTCAGCTGCGCAAAACTTTCATTTAGTCCAAGTATTTCTGAACTCAAGTCTTTGTTGTCTTCTCACAGCCTAATCTGTCCTGAGCGGAGTCGAAGGGTTAATAACTATTTCCCACCATTTCCTAACAAGCAATATCTATCTTTCCTAATTTTGAATTTATGCAATTTAGATGCCTAAACAAAGAGTATATAGCTTTAAAATATGGAGAAATTAATTAAAATTTTAAGTGAATTGAATTTTCAACCTGAAAGTTTAACAGATGATGTGTTAGAAAATACTAGAATATTTAAGTTTATTACCAAAAAACTAAGAACTAAAAGAAAAGCACTTTTAATTTATAAAGATTTCAGGGTATTGGCAGCCAGATCGATTAGTTGTGCATTGTATTATGAAGATAAACATTTGTTTGCGGATGTAGATGTAGAAACAATCCAAGATTTGCTTCAAAACAGAGAAGATGAGGAATATAAATTCATTTTTGAATTTTTATTTGGAGAAATAAAATTCCTGGAATCCCAAAACAATAACAATGTAAGGCTAATGGTGGGAGAAGATTTCAATATTGAATACAATCTTTTCATAAAAATACTTGCTTCACCACTTACCGATTTTCTAAATTTGCAAATCGAAAAGGTAAAAATGGAATTATTCCTCGCTGTAAAACCAAGGGAATGGTATCTTTTATTTTTAGGAAACAATTTTCCAACGGATGAAGAAGAAAGAATTGATAAAATTGTGAAATGGGTTTTTTGCACTTAGGTTCTCCTGAATTAATTATTATAAAACAAAAATAAACCGCCACAATGCCATATTGTGACGGTTCGGATTTTATTGCAATAGCATAACTATCTCAATTGGATTTTAACCTCTTTTAATCCAACTTATACCTGAATTTGTGGAAAAATACAATCCCTTTGAAGTCATTCCTAGAATCTCTTTGCCGTTGTCAGTCAAGTCCGAAAAATTACCGTAAGATGCAGAAGTAGAACGAGGAATCCAACTTCTTCCATCATTGGTAGAAAATTCAATTTTAGTTTTGGTTATCGGATTAATTCGAATCATTTCTTTTCCTTTTAAAATCATTTGAGCCATAATAATGTTTATTTTTAGTTTACCTACTCTAGTTGGTTTTCGGCTTTCCCAGAACACAAATTTATAAGGCAGCTAGGACAAAGCACGGCAGAGTGAAATTATTTATTAAAAAACGACACTCAATTAAAGAGCTTTATTGGTGTGTTATAATATTATTTTTAAGAAAAGTAATTTTGGCTTGATATTCCGGTTGATGTAAGGCTACCATTATTCCAGTCTTAAAACGAGACAGTAATTGCGGATTTATATCTTTCATATTCGTTAGCATTCTATCAGAAGTTATTATGATTTGTTTCCCTTTTTGAAAAAAAGTATCTAAAACGTCTAAAATTAACTCTTGAGCTATTGTTTGCCCAGAAAGAAATTGAATATCTTCAAGTATAAAAACATCGATCAATTGCAGCCAATTGAAAAACCTATCTCGATTATTGTTCTCAATTGCTTCGATACATTGCATAGAAAAAAAATTACTAGTAACGCACAAGACATTTTTCTTGGGAAATCGCTCTTTAATTTCATTGCCTATTGCATTTACCAAATAAGTTTTTCCTAAGCCACTTCCATCATAAATAAGCAAAGGATTGAATAATTTTTCTCCTGGTTTACTCGAAACAAAAAATCCCGCCGAAAGTGCATCTTGATTGGAATCGCTTTTAATGAAATTATCAAAACGATACTTTTTATCCAATTGTGATTTTATTTTCAAATTCCGGGGTTTAAAAGATACAAAGGTTTTTTTTTGAGTTTTGTTTGATTTTTTACGAGAAGAAGCCATAGTGTCGTTTTTTAGTTTGCCTACTTTAATTGGTTTTTCGGCATTTCCATAACACAAATTTATTAGGCAAGTACGACAAAATGTGACGGAGTGAATTTTTTTTGTATAAAAAAACGACACTGTTTTAGGAGTGCCGTTTTAAGTTAAAATTCAAGATTAATTATTCTTTAAGTGTGTGAATAATTTCAATAATATCATTCGTTACTTTCTGTGCAATACTTTCTACTATACCATTATCATAATAAGTATACCAACTTTTTATTTTTTCAAGCTTATCTATTTGCTTGTTTTTTACACCGTAGTAGTAAGATTCAAAGTCGCAATTATCCATTACAACCTCATAAAAAAGAGTAATATCGTTTATCGAAATTTTGTATTTGAAAGAATCAGAGTCTTTTCCAGATTTTGACGGAGCATTAAATTCAACTTTACCATTTACAGATTCGAGTTCTTTATTTATCTTTTCTTTATCTATCAATGTATGAATATCAGAAAGTTTTTGTTTCAATTTATCATCGAATTGATTGTAATATTCATCAGATTTCGTTTCTATTTTAAGTTTATTTTCAAACCAAACTATTTGACTTTTCATTTCATTTTTCAAATAACCATTCCATTTTGTCCAAGAAAAAAACATACTTGTATGTCTAATAAAAATGAGTTTGATTTCATTATTATTTTCTGTATCCTTCAAAATAACATTTCTACCGGTAGCTTTGTTAATTTCTTCACCATATAAAATTTCTTTACATTCAAATCCAGAACCTTGAATTGCAGACATTAAATAATTAGATGCGCTGACCCCAATAAACAGGCATATTTTAGGTTTCGTAATTTTTATTAAATCAAAAAAAGAATTCCAACCTTTAATAAAATCTTCTGCAGAAGGTCTATCTTTAATTGTATGCATTGGTCTTTGGATAAAATTATAATACGAAACCAAATTCCAAAAATCTTCTTTAGAAAACTCATCCTCCCTAAACATTGCTTTATGAAAATTCGGCATTATTTTGGTAGGCCAAGGGTCAAAACCCATTGCATCCTGTTCAATCATATCTATTGTCCAATCTTCATCATTAACTTTTAAAATTGATTCTTCTGTACCATCATTATAATGGCTTTCACCAACTATAAGCATACGATTATCTATGATGTCTCCGTCAAAATATTTATTCCCGATAAAAGGGAACCACTTCAATGTTTTAAGTTCAATCATTTCTTTAAATTCTTCGTCCATTTTTTTATATTTATAATATTTAGTTTTTTTAGATACCTATTTTCGGTACCTAAAATAGATTAAGATTGATAGGATTAATTTCGTTTTTTACCTACTACCACTCCAACTTGGCAAATACTGGTTCTGTAACCGCTTGCTGTTTCAAAATCTATTGCTGTAAAGTTTTTCATTGATACAAATTTGCCATTTGTTTAATGCTGCCTTTTATTGTCACAATCAAACTTTCAGGCTCTAAAACTTCAACATCACTTCCGTATTTCAATAGTTCCATTATGATATCATTGGTGGTGTGAATGAAAATTTCTAGGACAACAGTGTCCTCGGTTTCTTCTACAATGTGTTGGGATTCGTGCAACGGAAACGTTTTGATATAATTACCTTGTTGTTTAGAAAATTCCAAAACCACTTTTTCGGCAGGAGCATAAGTTTCTACCCCAAAAGCGTGTTTAAATTCTTTTTCCACGTTATAGGAAAAAGGTTTAAATTTAGTATCGGTAATTTTCAGGTCGGTAATGCGATCCAATCCAAAAGTTTTTACAACGCCGTTACTTTTATCCAAAGCCACCAAATACCATCTTTGCTGGGATTCTTTAATAGCAATGGGATATACTTCTCGCTCAGTACTAAAATCTTCCCAATGTTTTTGATAGGTAAATTGTAAAAGATAAAGGTTTTGAATGGCGTGAATAACACCGTGAATGTGCTCCGTCCCCAACGATTTTCTCTTTTCAAGAAACACACTTGGCGACAATTTATTTCCTTCTTGCAGCGCGTGATGAATCGAAAAAGCATCTATCATCCGGGTTACGGACTGGTCTTCTATTTCATCTTCATCAATGGAGTAAATTTTGTCTTTCCGGTCGTAGTGAATGTCAATCCCAAAAAGGGTTGCAATATCTTTCTTGTCCCGTTCAAAAGTGCGAATAGCATATTCAAAAGTGGTGTCGATATCGTCCTTTTCCAATTTACGCATAACGTGTTCTTGCAATTCATTAAAACTACAAGGCCTACTTCTCAAGCGGTCTATAACGTACAAATACCTTTTAAAATAAATTAATTTTGACATATTGAGTTGGATTTATTTTTCAAAGATAATTCTTTTGTCTGCCATTTTATGACAGAGTAATATAATTGTAATTAAAAAGGTAAATCATTATCCGGGTCATTATTACTAGATAAATTATCAAATTTACCTAAACTTCCTATAAATTGCAATCGTGCATTTTCAAGTATCCCATTGGTGTTTTTCACAACAATAATTTCGGCTTCACCAGCTGCTGGCAAACCTTCATCATCATCCCATTCTTCCATTTTATAATATTCAGGCCGGTATAAAAGTAATACCAAATCAGCATAAGTGTCTATTGGAGCATATGTTCTTAAATCTGACAAATAGGGTCGTTGAATATAATGTGTTCTATAACCCCTAATAGGTAAATCATATCGAACAAGAACGAGTATTGTAATATTCAATTTTTCAGCTAATTTTTTTAATTGAAAAGTTATTTGAGTCATTTCTCGCTTATTTAAAATTTTACCCACTTGGTCTTTTTTGCTTTTGGCAATAAATTGTAATGAATCAATGATTATAATTTCTGCAAAATCTGGTGGTGAACATAAAAAGAAATCTTCAATATCAGATACAGTAAGAAAAGGATAATCTACAATATTCAAAGGAGCTTCTTCGGTAGCTGCAGTAGCTATGGCAACAAGTTCCCTTTCATCATCATTAAGTAAACCCAAACGCAACTTTTCTGAAGCTATATTTGTTTGTTGCCGAATAAGAAGCAACAACAATTGTTGAGAAGTCATTCCAAAAGAAAAAAAAGCAATTCGACAATGATTTTCAATAGCCATTTTTCGGATCAGAGATACTGCAAATGCAGTTTTACCGATACCTTCTACACCAGCAATCATAACTAAATTGGAAGGTTGAAAACCTTTAGTTATAGCATCAAGACTGTAAAATCCAGATAAGATTCCAGTACGTTCAGTATTGATTTTCGCAATATTATCGAGCCTTTTTTTTAACTCTTCTCCCAGTTCCTTTAATGTTTTAGATTCAATAAAATCCATAGTTTTTTATTTACAAAGAAAATATAGTAATATGCCAAAAGGTGGCGGAGTAAAAATAAATTTGTAACAATAAATTCCATTTTTTCCAATCATAAAAATAACGAAGATAATTTTTAGACCGTCACATTTTGTCTAAGCTCATTCCTACTATTGCACAAAAAAGAAGTACATTTGAACCAATTAAAACAACAACAAAATGGGAAATTACATTCAAGATAACCTGATTAAAGACGAACAAATTGAATTTGAAACAACATACCATTGGATAATATTCTGCAATTTGAGAGCTATTTTTACTTTATTCATTGCTCCTATGCTAGACCGCTATTCCGATGAATTTGCCATAACAAACAAACGCATCATTGTTAAGACAGGTTTAATAAGCAGAAAAACATTGGAAATGAACCTAAGCAAAATTGAAAGCGTCAATGTGGACCAGAGTATTTTAGGAAGAATGCTGGGTTATGGAACCATTAGAATCATTGGAACTGGTGGAACAAGGGAAGAATTTCCAAATATCTCAAATCCAATAGAATTTAGAAAGAAATTTCAAGAATTATCATAAATCAACTAAGCTCCATTTCGGAGCTTTTTTTAACTCTTATAATTTTTGTTTAGAAATCTAAATAAATAGTTGAAATATTTATTTACAACGCCACTCTTTGGCGTTGTACCCAATTAGTTTTGACATAAATTTTAAAACTAATAATATGGAAACATTAAATAAAGATTCTGAAAATAATCAAGAATTATTTCTTCAAAACACTAATTTCGGAATATTGGACTCTACTTCAACATACGTAGATTGCTTTAGAATGTATTTAGGATATTATAATAAGATACCTAATTTTAAGTCTATAAATTTCATAGATATTGACTCCTTTAAAAATTGGTTTGAAAACAAGTATGAGAACCAAATTATCAAACAACATTACAAACAGCGATTTGATTCCCCAAAAAAAGAATTAAAATATATCGATCATTTTTATATTCTAAAACAAGATGTAATGCTGAATGTAGAACGCAATAGTATTTACATACTTTATACAAATGAACAGGAAACAACTGTAAATGTACTTTTTGAGGAATGTAAAAAATTTATAAAAATCCCTAAAAAAACAACTGATATTAGTTTAATAATTGCTCAAAATGGAAGTTTAGAAACCAAAGAAGTTTACATCAAAAAACCCAAAATTGATTTCAATATCCATTATAATGAAGATTTTTTTCCGATTCACAAAACAATGGTAAAACAACTCAACAAAAAGGATACAAATGGGCTTTATCTTTTTCACGGGCAACCAGGCACTGGAAAAAGTACCTATATCAAATATTTAATTCACCAACTAAAGAAAAAAGTAATCTTCATTTCTCCTAAAATGGCGGGAGAACTGGACAATCTCAGTATGACTCCTTTTTTATTGGAAAACAGAAATTCGGTTTTAGTTATTGAAGATGCTGAAGAACTGATTACTTCTCGTGAGGAAGCGCGAAATTCCAATCTCTCGATGTTACTCAATCTTACAGATGGTTTATTGGGAGAAAGTCTTGGAATTCAAATTATAGCCACGTTTAACACTGATGTTAAAAATATTGATAAAGCACTGCTTCGCAAGGGAAGACTTTCCATTATTTATGAATTCAAACCGCTTGCCCTTGATAGAACCAATGCTTTGTTGAACAAATTAGGGCATATAATAGAAGTGGCTCATCCCCTATCTGCTGCAGATATTTTCAACTTTGAAATCAGCAACAATTATGAACCCAAACTGAGAAAAGCAGTTGGTTTTGGAAATTAAATTATAAACGTCACTATTTGGCGTTTTGGCAATGTATTTTTGAGCATAATTAAAAAATCAACTTTATGACACTCGCCGAATTTGCTATCACATATGGCCAAGAAAATACCATTATCCTATTAGAAGGAAAACGAAATGTTTTGGAATACGACAAAGAAAAACTAATTCAGTTTGGGAAGCTTTTAGCTATTCACTTGCCTTTGGCTACTTTTAGAAGTGGCAATGCTGATGGTGCTGATTTTTACTTTTCTCAAGGGGTATTGCAAGTGGCTCCTAACAGATTGCAAGTAATTACGCCCTATGAAAATCATCGTCAAAAATTGAATAATGCTTATGAAACCATTTCACTGGACCAAATTGATTTATTGAATGAACCCGAATTGATTTATCAGTCCAAAAACAACAAGAAAACCAAGTCTTTAATTGATAAATATATAGATGGCGCCAAAGATCGTTTTTCAATAAAAGCCGCTTACATTATTAGAGACACTGTGAAAGTTACCGGAACGAAATCAGGGATTCCTCCCATCGATTTTGCGTTTTTCTATGATGATGAACAAAAACCAAAAACGGGTGGAACAGGTCATACAATGGAAATTTGCGAAATAAACAATGTCGATTATCTAAGACAAAATCAATGGTTTAATTGGATTTAACAAAAAACATAACTAAACAAAATATAGCAGAAACAAGATGAGAAAAACAATCACATTACTCGTACTTTTAATTAGCTTTTGTGGTTTTTCACAAGAAAAATCAACAACTGTAACTTCTGAAGAACCTGCAAAAATCAATCTAGCAAAATTTGGAACTCTATATTATGATAAGGAATTAGAATCAGATATGTTAAAAATAAAAACAGGAGCGATGAAACTTTCAAAATATAATCCACAGGACATTCCAGAGTTTGTTGCAATATATAATTCGTTATATACCAAATCGGCAAGCATCGTAAAACAAATGCCTCCTCATATTGCTGTTCTCAAAAAATATTACAATTTATATAAAATTCAGCGCAGAAATATGTCTCAAGCCAATATTTCCGCTTGGTCAAAAGCTATAAAGGTAGCGACACCTATTAGGGAATCAATGCAAAAAATTGTTATGGACGAACATTATGGTGATATGAGTTTTTATCCAACTCTTAAATACGAGGGAATACACGAAGATTTTGATTTATACTACAATGCTTCGCTTAATATATTAGGATTGTAAACTGTACAAAATGAAAAACGAAATAAACAAAAACAAGGCATTGGACAAAACCCTTGCTGTTAGCGGTAGATTTCTTTTTTTGGACGACATTCGCCATCCTTATGATGCTTTTGAGCATACTCAACAAACTATGTTTTTGCAGAAAAAATGGGAAGTAGTGAAAAATTATAATGAGTTTATTAAATGGATTACAAAAAATGGTTTGCCTGAACTTATTTCATTTGACCACGATTTGGGTGATACTCATTATACGTCTTCACATTTGCGGACTGATTCTGTAAAGTCAAAAGAATGGCAAGACGCACAAGTACATACAGAAAAAACTGGATATGAATGTGCTAAATGGCTTATTGATTACTGTTTAGACAACAATTTAAAATGTCCGAAGTTCTACTGTCATTCAATGAATCCTGTAGGTAGAGATAAGATAAATAGTATTTTGGAGCAGTTTACAAATTATTATTAAATATAAACACAAAAAAATGAAAAAGATAATTATAGAAATTTCTGATGACCAACATTCAAAAATGATGGAACATTTGCAAAAAGGAACAACTCTCAATTTCGAAAATGAAACTTTTTCAGGATTTGGGTTGAACCTAAATTGTGTTGAAGGGGGGATTTCCTCCTGGCTAGAAGTAGAAATGAATGGCATCTTGGATTTAGGCGAAGTCGATTGGAAAATGGAATAACAAATAACAATGGAAATAGAACAAATTAAAACTGAAATACTAAAAATATATCCGCAATGGAAAAACACCTCGGATAGCATTGCTGGAGACAAAGATGCTGAATTAGAGGAAAGTTTTGTGCGCGATTTAATTATAAAATACTGTGAGAATAAGGGCTACGAAGTGGATGGTTATCCGTTCCAAAAACAAATCTTGGGTGAAACAGACAACGATTATGACGAAGATTATTTTTGTTACGAACGCAATCTAAAATATATAGATGTTTTGGCAACAATACACGAGGATGTAATGGAAATACTGTATTTTTATGGCAAAACCTTTTGGCCAGACCAAATGGAATCCAAAGAAGCCTATAAAAAACAACTCCTTTTAGATATATTATATAATAGATACGAAATAGAATTTTAGAAAATAACATCCAAACAGTAAATTAGATTATGAAGGAAAAATTTAGAGAATTTTTAAATGAAAATTTTGGAGTACATAATTCAGAATCACTTTTAGACAAAAAAACGTTGTCCTTAAATAAAGGAACTACAAAAAAATTATATGAGGGTGATTTGAATCTAAACACAAAACAGGTTCTTAAACTTGTATGCGAATCACACCATACCGTGATCAAAAAGTATGATTGGGCTTTTGATTTTCCGGGTTGGATAGGAACTTTAGATTTTGCAAAATCTAATGTAAAAGACATCTTGGTTATAGGTATGGAACCTCATATTGGTGATGAATATGAAAAAGACGGAGAAATTATTGACAGAACAGTTCAAACAACATATGGATTAAGAGAAACTGGAGAGTCTGAATACAGCGAATTGAGTGAGCATTTAGGCAATAGAATGCTTTGGAATAATTTAAATAGTATATTTAATAATAATGATGAATTGTATACTATTGACAATTATAAAAATAATTTAGATCCTGAATTTTTAAGACGAATATACATAACTGATATGTCTCAATTTGCAGTTAAAGGACTAGCAAAAAAAGCAAATATTGCAAATTGGGGGAAAATAAGAGAGGATAATGCTCAGAAATATATCTTGAAAACCATTAATTTCATTATGCCGAAATATATAATATCACAAGGAAATACTGTTGCAAATTTTATTGATAGAATTTTGATTGATAATAAACAAATTGAAGAAATGAAACCAACAGAGTTTTTAGTTGGAAGAAATACTAGATATAAAAATTTTCCTCATTTTAAGAGTTATGAATTAAATTCAAACAAAATTATTCATATTCGACTTCCACATCTAGCAAGCGGTTTGACCAATGGTTTTTGGTTACCGAATAATTTGATGGAAAGGAGACCTAAAATGGATGAAATTAGAGAAAAATTAAAAAAATTTGGGAACCAAAACTATTAAATTTGAATAAAACAGGAAAGCTGAAAACTGTATTTAGAGTAGGCAAAAATTAATATTTTTATATTATGCCAGTTTATAAACTAAAAGCTAAAGGGAATTATGGTAATATGCCAAAAGGTTATGAATTTCAAGTGCCTTCAAGTTGCACTCCAGAACCAAATTTTAAAGAAGTTGAAAAAGTAATTGAAAGATTAGGGTTTAATTCTCAAGCTATAAGCTATAAAAGCCCTGGAAACTTTGAGGTTAAAAAAGTTTAAGATAAATTGTCCTTAAAGTTTATTTAAAATTTTGAGGAATACAAAACTCAAAAAATCTGCAGTTTGTAATAAAATCAAGTTTTAAGAAAAAATTTAAGAGTCATTTGTGCTTTTAATTTTTGTCTTAAACCAAATTTTTTCAATTCATCGTCAATCTGATTAATGATTGTCAATTTACAAAAGACAAATTTTCGGAACTTACTCTTATTATAAAAAATTAAAACAATGAATATCCTTTTCCTCCACGGTCTCGAAAGCAAATTAAGTGACCCAAAACGAGCAATTCTTGAAACTTACGGTAAGTTAATCGCTCCTGATCTAGATTATAAATCAAATCCAAATGTGATTCAAAATCTGTACGAGGAATTTAAAAATCAAAATATAAACGCTATCATCGGGAGCAGTATGGGTGGTTTTGTTGGTTTTCATTTGGCTAACAGTTTGGGGGTTTGCGCCTTGCTATACAATCCAGCACTGCCATATAGGAATTCTGTTGAACAAATAATTCCAACCAATTTACAGTTAAAGGAATCTCCATTAATGCGAATCATCTTGGGAGGTCAGGACGAAATTATTAAGGCAAACGATAACTTGGCTTTTTTAGCACAAAATTGCAACCCTAAAACAGATTATACGATTGTAATAAAAAACGATTTGGCGCATCAAATTCCAGTTGAGGTATTCGAAGAGCAAACAGTAGCCTTTTTTGAAAGACTTTGTTATTGATAGAATAAATATTAAAATCTCTTTTTAAAACGACATTCTTTGGCGTTATTGACATTTAATTTTGTCAAAAATAAAACCAACCAATTATGACAAATACCATATTTTCAGGAAAATGTCCACAATGCCAATTATTAAACGACGATGTTGATATGAGACAGAATAATTATCCGTTTTGGGAATGTCCAAAATGTGAATTGCAAATTCTTGTTGAAGACGAAAAAGCACTTATTTTACGTAATCGTGGCAAAGGTGAATTTATATATAATCTTATAAAATTTAACAGAGAATGTGTTTTAGTGGAAACAGATTCCCACTCTTATCCAAACGGAAAAGAGATTATAGATACAGTTCATCTAGAAAAGTATTTAAAAAACAAAGTGCAACAATCTGAAGAGTTTACTTGTACAAAATTGATTAACAGTTATGTTAACTTTAAATTTGATAATCAACCTGAAGATAATTATATAAAACAATCTGAACACTTTAAAATTGATTTTGAGGACAATTCCATTCAATAAAAACTAATTGAAAGAGATAGAAAGAGAAATCAAAACCCATTGTATGCCCATTCACGATTGCACCGTTTTTTGAAAGACATTTTTGAAAAGTATTATAAAATAGACAACAGTTGGTTACCCGAAATGGGAATGAGTAAAATGGAACATTATTTATGTTTAAAACACTTTCCAAGACTCGAAAGAGACTTAATAAACTCAAACCCCCTTTTCATCAAGCAAGGTTTAAAAGAATTAGCTGAAGATTTAATTAGAATAATATATTTTGACGAAATGCCTCTTTTAAGTTATGACACTATAGAATTATTGGAAATTAAAACCGAAATGAAATAAATATGAAAAATCCGTGGAAAATATTAATTGACGAAATCAATGAAGAAGGTTTTAATGGAAACTATGTGTTAAAAGAAGAACAAGCTATTATTGAAAGATTTAATAAAAAAATAAATAACGATTTATACAAAATTCATACTCAAATTATGCCGGCTCCCTTTATGGGTGATGTGATTAAGGCTCCAATTGTAATTTTGATGTTAAATCCTGGTTACACAAAAGAAGAAGATAAAGTTGGCTATTATAGCAAATATAAAGATTGGTGGAAAAACGAAGTTCAACACATACAAACAAAATATAATTTTCCTTTTTTTGCTTTAGAGGAGGAATACAGTAAATCGTCACCTTATTGGGTAACTAAATTAAAACCTCTTACATTAATTTCTACTAATGAGAAAGTGGCAAAAAACATATGTAATATTCAATTTTTTCCATATCACACAGAAAAATATAGAAACATTCACAAAAATCTATTTATGGAAGAAGGTTTTGATAATTATTTACCATCCCAAAAATATAATTTCCAATTAGTGAAAAATGCGATGGCTAGAAATGCAATTATTATTATTACAAGAAGCAAAAAAATGTGGCTAAAAGCAATTCCAGAATTAGCAAATTACGAAAATTCATATTCAACAAATAGCTATCTGAACACCATTATTTCAGAAAAAAATCTTCCAATAGCTTTTCCCAAAATCCTAGAAAAACTCCAATAAATGTCCAAAAAACAATTTCTTAAACGCTATTCCCTCATCATCAACAAGCTGCGAAAAAATGCCAGTTCTTTTGAAGAAATTCAAAAGTATTTAGTAGAACAATCCATCAATGATGAGGAAAATTACGAGATTTCTATTCGCACGTTTCAACGAGAAATTAAAGAGATTGCTTCTACTCATAACATCGAAATAAAATATTTTCGTTCAGAAAATGTATATAAAATTATTAATGATGGAAACGAGGAAAGAAACGAGCGTTTGATGGAAAGTTTCGAAATTATTGATGCTCTCAAAATCTCAAGCAATTTGTCGAATCATCTTATTCTGGAAAAACGGAAACCGTTGGGAACAAATAATATGAACTATTTGATTCACGCCATAAAAAATAGGAAGGAAATTCGTTTTTTTTATTCAAAATATTGGACAGAAGAATTAGTTGATACACAAAGAAAAGTGCAACCTCTGGCATTGAAAGAAGCAAGGTATCGTTGGTATTTAGTGGCAAAAGATTTGAAAGACAATCGAATAAAAACCTATGGGTTAGACAGAATAACCAACTTGGAAATTACAAATTTGAAGTTCATTTTTCCTGAAAACTACAATCCAGAAGAAGCTTTTCGTCATAGTTTTGGTATCATAAATGAAGACAATAAAGAACCTCAAAAAATAGTTTTGTCTTTTTCTTTTGAGCAAGGAAAGTATATAAAATCATTACCATTGCACCATTCCCAAAAGGAATTAACAAACGATGAAAAGGAATATCGAATCGAATTATTGCTACATCCAACTTATGATTTTGTGATGGAATTATTATCTATTGGAGCTGAAGTGAAGGTATTGGAACCAGAAAGCCTGAAAAACGAAATGATTAAAAAACTGGAAGCAACATTAAATCGATATAAGTGATGACATTCGTTTTAAACTTCATTATAATAGATTAAAATCAAGTGGAAAATATAATCAAATAAAAACAATAATATGAGCAAGTTTGGATTTTCATTTTCGTTAAGTAGATTGTTGGGAATAGCGCAGGCAAAACAAAGGTTTGCCAGAACCACAGGAATACCAACAACTAAAAATGGGTTGCAGAGAAAAATAGGAGCCAGTATTTTAAAAATGTTTCTAAAGTAGAATAAAATAGAAATCAAACGTATGAAACACTTATTCTTATTGTTTCTGTTGCCCTTAATGGCAATTCAGTCCCAAACAAAAATTCGTTTGGGCGATGGAACTTATTCTTCAAATAAAGTGCTTTATACAATTGACGGTAATAAAGTAAGATTGGGAGATGGGATTTATTCCTCCAACAAAGTACTTTATACCTTCGATGCAAATAAAGTAAGATTGGGCGACGGAACCTATTATTCCAATAAGGTACTGTTAACTATTGATGGCAACAAAATAAGACAAGGTGATGGCACCTATTTCTCCAACAAAGTGCTTTATACTATTGATGGTAATAAAATAAGACAAGGCAACGGAACCTACTACTCCAACAAAATATTATATAACATTGATGGCAGCAAAATAAGGCTAGGCGATGGAACCTATTCCTCCAATAAAGTGCTTTATACAATTGATGGTGGTTTGTCAATTACTAAAATTGCATCCCTTTTGTATTTGGTTTTATAAACAACTTTATTTCACCCCATAATTTCAATGCAAACACTCAAAATCAATCTTCACGGTGAAAGCTGGACACTAAAGAAGTTCGAGTGTTGTGATAATGATTTAAAAGAATGCTTGAAAGTGGCAATCAAAATGAAACTCCCGTTGGTAAAAGCCCTATTAGATCCTTTTTTCTATTATAATCTTAAAAGACCTTCTATTCCATCGGTTGAACATTTACCAGGAATAAAAATTAGTGGTTTATTAAACACTCCAAAAAACCAAATTGAAATTTTATTGGATGGAAAGAAAATCATCAAACTTCATATCAAAGATTTCAATCAGGAACAATTGCTTTTCCCTTTATACACTGTTCACAAAACTGAAATTAATGATGACAACAGTTCCGGAATATATGTTGAACAAAAAGCGATTGGATTTATTGCCAGCTATGAAATAAAACTGAACCACTTTACTATTGATGATTTAAAATTCCATTTTGTGCAATTCAACGACAAACAATTATTGCAACAACCTACTTATCAAAATAAAAAATTGCTTTTCAGAAGGAAAGAAACACTACTGATTTACCAAAATAGTTTTGAAATACTATAAACAACAATATAACATTCAATTATTAACATCACGGGCAAACAAGCGGTCTCACTACGGTCGTTCCCTTTGTTCCGTTCGGCTGTTCCAGTCGGTCGTGCCTTCCTCCGTTCCACAGACACTTCACAGCACAAAAAAATAAGGCAGCCAAAAAATAGGCAACCTTATTTTTTCCGCTGTTCGTTCCTCATCTTCACACGTTCTCTTCCTGCGTTCGGTCGGGCTTATGCATCCACAATACCGCTTCATTTCGTTACAGTCATTCGTTCGCTTAACGCTCCATTTCATTACGCTAAAAGCTCTCTCATTCATTTCACTGCATTCCAGCCGTATTCTGTCTGCCGCCCTCAGTGTTTTCAGCGGTTGCTCTTTCGCACAGCCATCGGGGTTGGCTCCGCTTACCTCATTAGTATTTTTTTTTAAACACTTGTAGTAATATAATACATAACTGCTCTCTCTTCACTTTTGATTCGGTCACTTTGCCCTAAATCAAGGTACGCCAAAGGCTGACTTATATTTTTTCCCCGCCGTTTCACGCTCGCAGTACTTCTCTCCACTTCGTCCCGCAAAAGGCGGGACTACGTTCCGTTCCCGTCCTGCCGTGGCTGTTCGATTGCCGCAACACCGCCGACTTCGCTCCTCGAAAAATAATGATTTCCGCTAGCGCTACAATCATTTTTTTCTGCGGTGCTTGGGGGTGTTTAAAAATCTTCTACGACAACTATTGTGCATTTTTTCGAAAAGAAAGAGAAAAAAATCCAGCAAATTTAGCATCCATTCCTCACTTTCAGTCGGTCGTTCCTTCCTCCGTTCCCGTTCGTCATTTCTGCTTTTATAGTGGCTTTCTTTTTTTCTCTTTTTTCTTTTCAAAAAAATAAAGTTGAATTTTTTAAACCAACAACACTATGCCGAATTTCATCATCAAGACCCACCAAAAAGACACTACCTACAAGGGAAACCAAATCTTTATCCTCAACAAAGGAATGAACTCCGGTAAACCTCAAAAAGAACCTTTCACGAACAGCTTTGTGATTAATTGCCCAGACGAAAAGGATTCCGAAACTATCTACTGGCTTGCTTACAGCCTTTGGAAATCCAACTTCTGGCACCAATTTTTAATCGGATCCGTAATTCCGTTTTTGCGAATCAATGATTTCAAGAAAATTTTTGATTGTAAAGTGAATAAAATGATGCAGGAACACGAGCTGCATCAAAGACAAGTTCAGGCGTTGAGGTTACTGGAACAAAAAGAGGATCAATTGCATAAAAACATCAACTTAATTAATGAAATTCGAAAAGTAATTTTAAACCAATATTGCAGGAAATAAAAAGCAAAAATTGTACTATGATTATGTATACTTGAATGAAATACAGTCTGACGTATGTCAGACAAAGCAACACAAATAAAGGTATATTGGTCTAATTTTGTCAGGTCAATATACAAGTTGGCAGCATACTTAGCTCGCGTGAGTAGAAAAACTTGTTTATAATTTTACTATTCTCTTAAAAATTGTAAAGCTTTTTATAATACATTTGCTTCATATTATGTTCTTTGAGATATGCTTTTTTGACCAACGTGTTAGAATTGTTTTTTAAAGTGTATTAAGTTACACAACCTTCTAGGTTCTGTTCCGAGATTATTCAGCTACCCACATCAAATGTGTTGTAATTGTAATAGTAACGTAGCATTCAGTTATATTTTTTAATGTAACAGGAATTTATTTGGGATGAAAACGAACTACGACTAGAATTTTAATTACGGGTACATTGAAATGTAACAGGCAATAGTGCCTTTATTAAAATTACATTGAAATGAAAAAAAACAAGAAAAGCAGTGTTTTGCGTAAAGTGAAACATCAAATTCAAAATGAGAACCGTAGTTCGTTCTCGGAAAGATTTAACCTAAGCGGTTTATTTGCTAAGTTGGTTGAAAGATTGAAGTCGAAACCTTTGGAAGTAGTAATATTTTTTTATAGGTTTTATAATTTAATTCATAAAATCATTGAGCTTATTATCTCTTTAAATTTATTTTAACCGACATCCTAAATTATTTTCTCTTTATCTATGAGTATTAAAACAGTAAAACATCTTGCATACATTCTTAAGCTATCAGCTGAAGAATTATTGCAACTGGCTAATACTGTTGACAATTTTTACTATACCGTAAATGAACCAAAGTTAGACAAGGATAATAATCCTAAATTCAAAAACGGGAAACAACTTTTTAGAACATTAAATCCAAGTACTAAAAACCTAAAAATTATTCAATCAAGAATTCAAAAAAATATAATATCGAAGATTGAAATCCCTAATTATGCTTATGGAGCAATCAAAGGAAAAGATAATGTAAAGAACGCTTTGAAACATAGAGGAAAAAAATATAATTTCACTACTGACTTATCAAATTATTTTCCATCTATTACAAATAGTCAAGTATATAATATGTTCGTTCTAAATGATTTCTCACCAACTGTAGCAAGAATTCTAACCCAACTTACAACTTATAGTGGTAAATTACCTCAAGGTGCACCAAGTTCGCCGACAATTTCAAATCTAGTATTTGTTAAAACTGGATTAAAACTACAAGCAATCGCTGTTGAACACAATTTAACTTTCACTTCGTTTATAGATGATTTAACTTTTTCCTCAAAAAAAGACTTTAAAGAAATTATTCCACAAATAATGCAAACCATTCTTGATGATGATTTTATAATAAGTCATCAAAAAACATTTTATAAGACTTATCGTCCAACAATCACTGGAGTTATTGTACCAATAACTATTTATTCCTAACAGAAAAATTTAAAAAGAAACTTTCTGATTTGGAAAACAAAACTCCTGAGCAAATAGCAGGACTAAAAAATTATGCCTTGAAAATTAAAAAGGCAAATATTAAAAATTAAGAAAGCCAGCTGACAATAGCTGTCAAACGCAATCGCTGGTATTCGGTTTATTGTCAGCTTTTTTTCCTATTTTCGTTTTCTCCTAATGGAGAAAACTCGGTCGCTGAGCCGCGACTACGTCTGGCCGCGAAAAGTTATCACTCATTTTAACCAACATCTCGAAAATATGGCTGGTATGACAGTAGAAGAAGGAATAAATCAAGTTTTTGGTGGCGGTGGACACGTTGTCATCTTAGGTGCAGGTGCCAGTATTGCTTCAACTCGAAGAAATGAAGAAGCTAATGGTAAAATATTACCATCGATGGATAATTTTTCAGAAGTTTTAGGATTGGAAGACATTTTAGAAAAAATTCCTCAGCATTTGCGAGCAAAAAATTTTGAAAAACTTTATGGAAATCTTCATAAAGACAATCCTAATTCTGAATTGATTAAGGAAATTGAGAATCGAATATCTCAATATTTTTCCGATATGAAATTACCTGATGAACCAACTATATATGATTATTTAGTTTTATCTCTACGCAGTAAAGATTTAATAGCAACTTTTAATTGGGATCCATTTCTATATGAAGCTTGGAGTAGAAATTCAAAATTCACAAAAGATTTACCTTTAATAATTTTTCTACACGGAAATGTTGCTATTGGTTATAGCAAAGAAGACCAGAGAAGTGGTCCTGCTGGAATGTATATGAGAAAAGATGGAGGATATTTTGAGCCTACAAAACTTTTATATCCAGTTGAACAGAAAAATTACACTAACGATGAATATATAAGTAGTGGATGGGATGTTTTAAAAACACGCTTAAATAAAGAAAGCGGAACTGTAAGAGCAACAATTTTCGGTTATGGAGCACCGGTTTCTGACGTTGAAGCAGTATCGTTACTAAATACTGCTTGGGGAACTCCAGATGAAAGAGAAATGGAACAGTTTGAAATAATTGACATTTCTCCCGAAAATGAACTTAGACAGCGATGGGATGGTTTCATACATTCTCATCATTATGACATTACAAACAATTACTTTGGTTCATCTTTAGCATATAATCCAAGACGAACAAGTGAAAGTTATTTTAGTCATTACCAACCTCTAAGTCCAAGTGAAGCACTCAGATCCTCTAACCCAATACCACAAGATTTTAAAACTCTCGAAGATTTATGGGAATGGCATAAACCATTATTAGAAGCTGAAATGAGAGAATAAGCTAAAAATCAAAAAAAGTGATAATACACACTTTGCAATAGTGAGGAAAATCTAAAACAAAAAAGCCAGGTCTTACGACTTGGCTTTCTTAGTTAGTCTGGAAAAGGTTACCAATCATAACCGGACTATTTATTTTTGGTCTTTGTCAACCATTTTAAAAGGAGCGAAACCATAAAACTGGCTGTGGCTCCCACGACCGCTAAGATAATTGTTTTTGCAATATCTTCCGAAAGAATATTGGGCAAAATGCTCAAAAATGTTCCGGATACGGTTCCAGCTCGGAGGGAAATATTAGTCTCCATCTCTCGGTTTATTTGGGTTCTCCTCAACAACAGTCATTTGACTCACCGCCGAAATAACCCCACCTGCCACCGCCATATAACCGGCAACAGTTACCACCGTTACGGGCAAAACAATGGGTGCTGCTACAATTGTTCCACTGATGGCCAACATAGCCAAACCAATACTTCTCAAAATCTTGAAAAACTTTGGTGTTGGTGCTTTTATTCTCTCTACTATTTTCATAATTTCTCACTTTTAGACTGAATATTTATTTTAACTTCTTCATTTTGATCAAAAACGGTAAAAACTAACGTTTTCAGTTTTTCCAACGCTTTTCGGGAATTACTTCCCTTTCCAATTCCAGTGTGTTTGGTTACAGGAGCAATGCAGCCCAACAACTCTTTCTTGGCGTCATTGGCAGGATGGATTAAGATCAAATCTCGTCCCGGAACATTCATCAAATGCAAGTGCCATTTGAATTTGGGGCTAAACCGCTTCTGTAGGATATATTCTCCCTCGGGAATACAAGAAATACGCATTTGGTTTCCCAACCAGGGCAATTCGATGGTATAACAAACTATTGTGCCGTTCCATTCTAAAACCCCTTGCGTTCCCTCGGGAAAATAAGTCCGTTTCAACACCAGGACCATCCTACAATCCGCTCACCTGAACCAATGCCAATGGATTGTAAGACCCATTTTTCAAGGCATACATTTGTCCATTTACTTCTTGGTAGAATTCCACTCCCAAAGCCAAAAACAATGGTTTTGTACTGTTTGGAGTTACTGCATTCACGTGGCTGATGGCAACCGTAGCCACACCATCCCAAGGAAGGATTGCAGTTTCAGAATGCGCTTCAACGAAAGTTTCTGCTTCAAAATCAATCTCGGCTCCAGCTGAAATGATTTTGTAATGAGTGGTTCCTGATGGAGCTGCAATCATATTGGCAGGAATAAATTCCGCCAAATCAACAGTGATTTCTCCGGTCACACGGTCAATTGCTCCCACAAATGGGGCAAATAAACTAGTGCCTAGTTTTCCTCTGATGTTGAATTCAAAGCCGGAAAGCAATTCTGCCTCGCCGTCAATCACGTTTCGTAATCCTCTCAAACTGGTCATATCCGCTTGGATAACTTCAACCATTTTTTGAGTCAATCTACTCACCATTCTGCCATCGGCAGTATTGATGAGCAAAGCTCTCAAGGAAGTTCTCAAAATCTTCCCGGCCTTACCTGCTCTACCAAACTCG
>NZ_JAYWCK010000160.1:0-15369 GCF_043780635.1 Flavobacterium sp. | reverse complement strand
AAAAGCCAATCCAATGGAAAATATCAACGCCATAGCAGCACTTTTTGGAACACTAATCACCTTGTTACTATCGGTTGTGGCTTATTTTATCAAGCAATTACACACTGATTTCAAGAGTGTGGAGAAAGATTTGATTGAAGTAAAAACAATGGTTTTAATCATCAAAACCGAGTTCAAAAGTGGCAACGATTTACTGAATCAAAAAGTAGAATACATCGAAAAACGAGTACACAATTTAGAATTATCAATTTATAAAAATCAAGATTATGAAAAATAGAAAAATGAATTTAGCAGATAGAGTTTTGGCACCAACTCCAAAATGGTTTAAAGTTCTTCGAACTGTCGGGATTGCTTTGGCAAGTGTTGGCGGAATTATCATTGCTTCTCCTGTAGCTTTGCCAGTAGGTTTGGTTTCAGCAGCAGGATATTTGGTCCTGGGCGGAAGTATTATTTCAGTAGTTTCTCAAACTGCTGTAAAATCAGAAGAAGTACCAGAACCAAGCAAGTAAAAAAGAACAAAATCAGTTTTAAATGCTCCTCCCGAAACTTCGGGATTGGAGCATTTTTTGTTTTTGACTGTTTCAATTGGTCATTTGCTTCACTTTTTACCGTTTTATTTAAGTGGGCGGAATATATTGCACTTATGTTGGGGTTATATGGCTTTCATTTGTCAATCAAAAGGGGGTTGGTTTATCGGAAAAAGAATCAAAAGGAAGCCTCAAACTTCAAATTTGAGACTGGTCATTCGGATAAGGGGAGAATCGGAGCTGTTTTTTTTGAGAGAATGCTAATCGGAATGGTGGTTTTGAAATGGAGTTTTGTGGCATTCTTTCAAAAAAAATTGCATCCATAGGGGTTTGGGGAAATGGAAGATTGCCCCAACTGAACTTGCCGAGTGCGCTGGCAGTAGCGAAACAAGTGTATCGTTTTTCTATTTGCTTATTTGGGTTTTTTTGATTGCTTTCCTGGAAAAGTTGATGCCAGACTTATGAAAGAAAGATAATGCTTCCAACTTCAAATAGGCATCAATAAGACCGGTATGGCATCGGCTTTTCGGGAAAGCAATTACTGGGGCGGTGGTGGCAAATAAAAAACGATACTCTTGTGGGGAAATTTGATTTTTGAGGATGCCGGAATAGTGTTCGGTATTCAGGTTGCAGTATTCAGTAAAAAAGTTGTTGCGATACGGTATGGCATCTTCAAAAAACAATGCAAATATAGTTCCTATTTCGGGTGGGCGCGTTGGCTGTGGCGGCTATTTTACATAATGAAATTATAGTGCGAGTGCCCCGGGGTTCGGGGCGCTTGACCTATAATGTTGCTATCATTATGTAACATAGCTTGGGGGTGTTTTTGGCTTTCGAGCGTTGGGAAACAGCTTATTGCTTTTTCTATTAAACCCAAAAATCAATATTAAAATCTAATAAAAAAGCAATGTGCTGTTAGAGCGTTGGCTAAAGCCAAAAACACAGGAGCGTTGGCAGAGCGTTGGACTGGGTGGGCGCAAAAAGGTCAGCGACAGCGTTCCTATTTTTTTTTATAGTTATTAACCCTTCGGTTTCGCTCTGGGCAGGCTATGAAGCAAACGGCAGCTATGAGTTAGGAATACTTGGACTAAACGAGGATTTTGTGCAGCTGAATGAGGTAATGACTTCATTATTTCCTAATGTTGAAAAAATAAGTAAAATAATAGTTACAATAAAATAGTGCTTTATGGTGCAAAAATGATATTTTTGTTTTTATGGATAATGAAATTATTTATTTAGATAACAACTCAACAACACCTCTTGATAAAAGAGTGTTAGATGCTATGTTGCCTTATTTTATTGATGATTTTGGAAACCCATCGAGTACACATAACTTTGGAAAAAAATCTAGCAAAGCTGTCAATGCTGCTAAAAAAAATATTTCAACCCTCATTAATTCAAATATTGAGGAAATAACATTTACTTCCGGAGCGACTGAAAGTATAAATATTGCATTAAAAGGACTTGCTTTACATCCTAATAATATAAAAAAACATATTGTTACTGTGAAAACAGAGCATAAAGCTGTTTTAGATACTTGTAAATATTTACAAACTGTTGGATTTGAGATTGATTATTTACCAGTAAATAACGATGGATTAATTGATTTAAAGCAATTAGAAAATACCATTAGAAAAGATACGTTACTTGTTTGCATAATGTGGGTTAATAATGAAACTGGAGTAATTCAACCCATAAATGAAATAAGTGAATTAGCACACAACGCAGGTTCCTTATTTATGACAGATGCCACTCAAGCTGTTGGCAAAATCCCGACTGATGTTTTGGAAAATAATATTGATATAATGTGCTTTTCTGCACACAAAATGTATGGTCCAAAAGGAATTGGGGCTTTGTTTGTGAACAGTGAAACTGTGAATAAAAAAAACATACTACCCTTGCAACACGGTGGAGGACACGAAAATGGTTTGAGAAGCGGAACATTAAATGTGCCTGCAATAGTTGGTTTTGGCAAAGCTTGTGAAATTGCCTTTAACGAGATGAAAACTAATGCTACAACTATTTTAAGCTTAAGAAATAGTATTGAAAATGATTTGTTGAATATTAAAGGTTCTTTTGTAAATGGAAGCATAAACCAAAGATTATACAATACTCTAAATATTTGTTTACCCAATTTTGACGCAACGGTTTTTATAGGTAAAAATAAAAATATTGCTGTTAGCAATGGTTCAGCTTGTAATGCTGCATTGGTTGAAGCTTCACACGTTTTGAGTGCTATGGGATTAAGTGAAGATGAATCTTTGGGAAGTTTAAGGATTTCTATAGGGAAAATGAATAATGAGAGTGAACTAAAATATTATTGTTAAACCAAAGAATACAAAAATGAGTAATTCAGAAGTAAATCCAGATGCTTGGAAAGTTTACGAAGATTGTGTAAGAAAATGGAATGATGAAAATACATCGGAATATCCAACTGGTTGGAAATATGGAATACCAAATCCAGTCAATTATGATGAGTATTTATACTCAAACTGTCCTGGTGTATTATTTTATAAATTCCGAAAATTATTTTACAAGAACAATGAACTTTGGAATTTTAGAAAATTTTTATGGAAAATTGAATTAGCTGAAGGTAAAATAAATCAAGAACAATTTAATAAACTTTCCCAATATGAAGGTTGAAATTTAATACTCTTTTTTACTTGGAATTACTCCACGAATTCCGCCTCTTGGATTTTCAACATCGCCTTTGTATCTTGGAATTATATGAATATGGCAGTGAGAAATAGTTTGTCCTGCATCTTCATTTACATTTATTCCAACATTGAAACCATCTGGATTGTATTTTTCTTGAAGAATGGTTTTAACTTTATTTGCAACAATCCAACAAGCAGTTTGTTCTTTTAAAGTCAAATCAAAATAATTTGAAACCAACCTTTTTGGAACAATCAAAGAATGACCTTTTGAAACTGGAAATTTATCATAAAAGGAGAAAACAGTTGCAGTCTCAACAATCAATTCTCTGATTTCTTCTCCAACTAAAAACGGACTCATATCACCTTTTCCATTGTTTAAAGTTGTGTAATGTTCATATTCGTATATTTCGCAGTTTTCATTCTTATAGATTGACAAATAACCCAATTTTATTAAACATTGATACGTTTCTTTTTTATGAACTTTATGAATTCTATATCCTTCGTATTGGATATCCCTACGAACAGCAAAATATGCTTTTCCAGTTGGTTTTAATAAACTTGAAACATTCATTAAAACTGTTGCTTGTTCTTCTGGAAGCAAAACATTTAATACATAAAAACATAAAATGGTATCAAACTTTTCTTTTGGAAGTTCTGGAAAATAAAATGGATCATATCCAAGAATATCAAATCCTTTGTGTTTCAATAATTCAACATCTTTGCCAATTCCGCAACCAAAATCAAGAACTTTACCAATAATTTTCTTTTGATTTAAAACAATTCTGGCTGGATATGAAAGTGAAGTTCTTTCAATTGCGGTTAAATGACTGTTTTGATTGCCTTTTATATTTTCCATTGCTCATAACCTCGTGTTTCAATCAAATATTTTGAAGTATTTAATAGTTGATTAAATGCAATATTTTGCCAATTGCCTATTGGATTATTTCCTAATAATGTCACTTGAATTTCCTCTAAAAATCTTTGTTCTTGTGCTTTATGGATTATTTCCCAATAATGAATTATAATATCTTTTTGTTGTGTAATCAATTCAACTGATGGAATTTTATCTCTTTTTTTATTATTGATGGTAGATTGTGATGGTAATAAATTCCAAAGGTCATTATTTTTCCAAATTGAAAAAGGAATTACGTGGTCAATATCATAATTATTGATTTTCTTTCCAGTCCAAACACAAATAATTTCTCCATTTTCTTTTAGAATAGATTTGTATAATTTTTTTGAATTAGAAACGTCTCTTTCTGTAATTGGACTTTTCAAAATTTCTGAGATTATCTTTTCAGAATTTAATTTTTTACCACTTGCATTTACAGAAAATTCAGCCCATTTGAACAAAATATTATCTGTTCCACTAATAAAACTTCCAAGGATTTTGAAAGCTTTAAAATATTCAATTGGAATTGTAAAAGTTCCACAGCTGTTTATTAACCAACTAGAATTTTGAATTTCCGACTTTCTTAATGAGGAATTATTTTGATAATTATAAATAGAATAAACACTTTTGTTAATCGAATTTCCAATGTATTGCATTGGATTTTTGACAATATTGGTTTTTAATTCTTTGATCAATTCGTAAAACTCAACATTAACTTCTTTGCTAATTCCTTTTATTCTAATATCATTGTAGAAAGCAGATAAGCCGCCAAATTTGTTGTAATAATTTATGATTGGTAGAAATTTACTTTGAAAGGCAATTTTTAAATTCTCGCCGTTTATTTGAGGTATTAAAACATCGCTGTCAAGTATTGGATAATAATAAATCATCCATTTCTCAATTAACAAACCTAAAGGAATTTCAACTACATTTTTCTTGATTTCAATAAATGGAGAATTATCTTGAATAATATCAATAGTTCCTCTTAATAAAGCATATTTGTAAGTCGTAGATTTACTATCTCTTTCAATTATCTTACTGATATTGATAAAAGTTTCATTCATTTATAGAAAATCTACTAATTATTATTTGTGGCTTCAAGTTGTTCCTCAAGCTTATTGATTTTCGAGCTTAAACTTTCGATATGATTTACAATAAACTCTTTCGTGAAAATAGAATTTGGTTTAAATTCAGATTTTTCAACTTCAATTTTAAAACAATTTAAAGCTTGAAGTAAAATATATTGCTCTTGTCCTGTTAGGTTTAGCTTTGACATATCTTAAATTATTTATGCGGTTAGTTTATATATTTTTGCATTTTCAATTTCAAATAATAATTCTTTTGTTGGTTTTGAATTCTGATTTAAAAACAATCTATAACTATTGAAAATATCTAGTTTAACACCTTCAATTGAAAAAGTCTTTATTTCATATTCTTCGGGATTTTTTACTAACAAATCTAATACTTCGTCATTGATGAATGGTGTATATCCATTGTTTCCAAATAATGCTAAATCATCCCTTTTTATGAATAAAAATGTTGGTAGCCAAAAATCAATTAACCCCTGTTTGAGTTTGAAAGGCTTTTGCCTTAACAATTCAACAAATTCAGATAATTTTCTGCGAGAAGTTTTAGCACTGTCCAAAAACAACAAAGATAAATCCCATAAATGGTTAAATCTATTTTGATCATTTGGAAGGTAGTCTTCTGCTATTTCCTCTGAATACAATTTGATATTATTGTTTTCTAAAAGCGTCAAATAAATAGTCTTTTCTGGTGGAAATTTTTCTGGAGCAAATCCTAATTGGGGTTTATCCCAATTTAAAACAAGAGCTTTGAAATAGTTTCGTTTGGCAGTATGTATTGATGTTGAAATTTTATGCTTATTTACCAATTCATTATTGAAAATTGGTGTTCTGCTATAAATATCATTACATATTCTAGATAATTGACTATTGAATTCTTTCTTACTTTTTATATTAACTACTGCGCCATTAAAAATCCATACTACCTCTGAATTTGCTCCATAAAAATTATTTAATATTTTATGAGTTAACAAATTTTGTTGATGTATGACAATGTTATTAAGTTCTCTTACGGCTACTTTGTCTTCAGTATTTTCGGTTATTACTCTTTTAGTTTTTTCAATCTCAAACAATAATTCCTTTATTGATTTTGAATTTTTATAATAGCAATATAGTACCGCTTCTTGATTGTCCGATGAATGCTGTATTACTTCGTTTAGTATGTCTTTTTCATTGAATACTAAATTTACAAATCCATCTATTTCGTCTACTGGAATGTCATTTATTGGCTCTGATGAAATTTTATATTCAAATAAACGAGGTGTACCCGTTTCATACATAACCTTTTTCGCTATAACTGGAGGTAATTGATAGTATCTATTTAGAAGAGTAACAACATCGGTGACATCATCAACTTTTCCACCTGCTTCAAGTAAAGCTGATTGAATATCTAAATCTGTACCTTCAAAAAGAACAAATCGTTTGCTGTAATTTCTATAAAGAATGATTTTTTTCTTTTCTAAATCTTCAATTAATGAAGTAGCATTTTTTATAGCTAAACATTTTTCAGCATAATTCACTAGAAATTTTTTGTCTAATGTTGCTCCAGCTTGTGCGTTAATAGTTAATAAACCTATTGATTTGATTAATTTGGTGTAATTATTAATATTAGTATCAAATGAATTTTCAACATTTTCTAATGCCGTTTTTATAGCTTTCCAAGCTCCAAAATCTGGATTATATCTTGAATTTAGAAATGAATAATAATTGAAAATTAAATAGTCATATACATCAGCGATAGTATAAAAACCTTCTTTGGATTGAATGTGCTGGAATAATCCAGTATGGTCTGTTGATTCTAAAAACGAAAATAAAGACCTTTCATTTTGACCATATTTTTGTAATGACAAAGTTAGGATGTATGCAGAAATGGCATCTAATGGAAATAATTTTTCAGCTATTTCATTAATATAATCCTCGTTGACTATAAAAGCTTTAGACTTCATCAACAAATCAATTGCTTTTGCAATTTCTTTTGAATATTTTTGGGTTGAAGGTCTGTCAGTTAAATGCTCTGATGCTAAAAATAAAAGTTGCTCTACAGGCTCGTTAAAAGTTATTTCTCTAAAACGTCCTTTTACTTTAGTCCATTCTTGTTTTTGAGATTGGGTTAAGGATAAAGCATAGGCGTCAAAATTCTGATGTACTGTAGTGAATAGAACAATGTTTAAATCCGGATTATTAGTAAATTCGGCTAATTGTTGGATAAAATAGAGTTCTTTTTCTGGTTCGTTTTGTGAAGCATATTCTAAAAATTTACCAAACTCATCTATGACCAAAAATAATATTGGGCTGTTTTTACCTAATTCGTGGTATTTGTTGAAAATTTCCGAAAATATATTTTCAGATATATTTTTAGTGCTTTTAACATTGAATATTTCTGCAAAAGTTTCTGTGATAGACTTATATTCACCAACAATATTTACAAAATCAACCGTTGGATTTGGCAAAAGGTTTATACCGAAATACTTTTTATTGTTAGATAAACTTTGCTGAAATGCCCATAAAAAGGCACTTTTTCCAGTCCCATAAGATCCAATTATATTGAAAGAACGATTACCTATTTTGAAGTCATTTGCGATTTGATTCACAACACGAATAGAGTTAGGCGTTGGGATATAATTTAATTCCTTGCCTTTATCACGAATGATATTTACAGAAGTTGTGAATTTAATTGGCATAATATTCTCTTAAGATTTCGAATTTGTCCGGCTTTGTTTTGAATTGTAATTCCTTTATTCCTGCGTGGTCATTAAATGTTATACCGTACTTTTTGAATTTTTTATTGGAAGATATACTTTCAATTTTATTTATTAATCCTGTTCTTCCTATTGCAAAAATACTTCCTGCTTGGTCAGGTTCTTGTTCTATTGTGTATAGACTTATTGATTTATCGAAGTTATCATTGTCTAGAATTGCATAGAGCAAAACTTCGTCAGGAATCTCGCTTTTTTCTTCGGTAGTAATAGAATAAAAGGTAACTGTCTTATCATCTACTTTTCTTTTTTCTTCTTGTATGATATTTAATTCTGTAAGTAGTCCTGAAAAGGTATCTTCTCTATCCTTGCTTTGTGCATCTGTTCGAAGATACATTTTTGTAAGAACTTCAAAATCAGTAGATAACGTGTTTTTATTAATTTGAGACAGATTCAATTCTTCGGCTTTTCTTACTACAAAAGCTATAAAATTATCTCTAGTAAATTCTATTTTTTCTCTTCTAAATTCATTAAAAATCAAACTGTAAGTTGATGCAATATTTTGAGTGATTAATTGATAATGAAGTAACCAAAGAGTGGCTTCATCTTCGATATATGGATCCTTGCCGTTATCTTCTAATATATAATCAGCAAAATCAGTCAATAATCCATCTTTATCAATAATGCCAAATGCTTTCATCCAAAAACTGATACTTGATACCATATTTTTACCAACGCCTAATTCTACAACTGCATCATTATCGGTAAATTTCCTGCCTTTTTTTATAAAATCATAGCCTTTTTTAAGCCACAAATGCCTGCAATGGAATGTTTCGTGTCCCGAAAAAGTTAGCTTAATTGGTGTGATTATATTCTTCTGCATCGTCAAAAACTTAAAGTAAAATTAATTCATAAAGTAATGCAATAATAGTGAATATAACGCATTTAACCCATTTTACTTTATCAACAAAAACATAAAATTGGGAATAGGCTGAATGTTTGGGAATTAGATGATTTTATTAGTGAATTGTTGAAAAACTATAAGTTTTATAAATAAGATTTAACAAGAAATTAATCAATTGTTTTGTCACCTTCAAAGTTTTCTAACTCTTTCTCAACCTCTTCTAATAATTGTTTTTCGGTTGGAAGGTATAATTTGTATTGACTTGTTTATTATTCAATTTCTACAACAACTTTTTTCTTTCTATTCTTTCTCTAGCTTCGGTTAAAAGCAGGTGTATTTTTTCTTCAAACTGTTTTTTTGGTGGTAGGTCTGTCCAATATTCGGCAACCATTATTCCATCTTTGTGCATTTCGAGTAGCTCAATTTGTTCACGGCTGCTTTCGGCACAAAGGATTAAACCGATTGGTGTATTTTCTCCTTCTTGCTTTTCGTATTTGTCTAACCATTTGAGGTATAACTCCATTTGCCCTTTGTGTTTGGCTTGGAATTTACCCAATTTTAATTCTATTGCGACTAATCGTTTTAGTTTTCGATGGTAGAAAAGCAAATCTAAATTGAAATCTTCACCATCAATAATCATTCGTTTTTGGCGTTCTACAAACGTAAATCCTTTGCCCAGTTCGAGAATGAAAGTTTCTAAATCGTGTAGAATAGCGTCTTCTAAATCCTTTTCTAAAAAAGTATTTTGTAAACCAAATAAATCTAAAATATAAGGATCTTTGAATGTATTGAATGGAATTTGTGTTGTTTCGATGATTTGTGCATCGGCAATATTTGTTCTTTCAAAAGCTTTTAAGGCAATTTGTCTTCTTAATTCTCTTTTTCCATATAAATTATTTGATGCATTTTGTGCATAAAAAAGTTTTGCTTCGATTGTTTTTAATGGCAATAGCTCCACAAAATGAGACCAGGACAATTGTCGTGCCAGTGGCACGACAATTTGAAAATCGGTAAACTGATTTGCAAATTGCATCATTCGGCGGAGATTTTTTACTTCAAAATTTCTACCATACTTGTTTTCCAATTGTGTCGATAGTGTCGGCACAATTTGTTTTCCGTATTCTGCCCTTTTGTTTTGTAGGATATCTTGATTGATACGATTGCCAACTTGCCAAAATAAAATAGTAACAGCACTATTTGCTTGAACCGCTACTTGATGTTTGCTTTGCTCAATAAGTTGTGATAAATCAATGAATAAATCACTTTCTAAAATTGATAGACTGTTGGTATTATCTGCCATAATTAGTTGTACTACTTTTATTCTAAAATATTATTTTAATTGGTATTGGATTGCGAACGCAGTGCATTCGCAATTGTGATGCTAAATATTGCTAATTATTCATTCCTATCTGGTAAGATATTATATTACTACCAATCTACAAACATACTAAAAAGCAATCGAATGTAAAAGAGAGTTTCCTGATATTATGGATAGGATAACCAAAAAAAGGGAAAAACATATTTTTATTTTTTACAGTAATAAAAAACGGATTTAAGTGGCTGTTTGAGTGTAAATTGGTTGTAGTGGTTTGCTGATTTGCTTTATTATTGGCTTATGTTACCCGATTGTTTTAAATTAAAAAAAGTAGTTTATGTTTTAGGTGTTTTTTGGTTATCCTATCCTATCACTTATTTTAATGAAAAAAGGTGCAAAATCCTCACCCCAACCCATCCTCACCCCAGCCCTCTCCAAAGGAGAGGGAGAAAGAAAGGAGAGGGAGCCGAAATACTGAAAAATTAGAGTAAATAAAAAAGTGGAAGTTTTGAATTTCCACTTTCTTGATTGGTTTTTTAGCCACAGATTAAAATGATTAGCACAGATTTTTAGAGAAGATTATCGCTTGAATTACCTGTGTTTTTTTGGTCGACTTCTTCATAAGTGAATTCTCTAATGGCGTAAACATATCCTGTTTTTATACTGATTCTGACGAAGTTATGTTTTTTAAGTGCTTTCCCAATTTTGTTTATTGTACCGTCCGTGATATTGATTTTTGCCTTTTCTGCTAATTTGGCTGCTATTTGTGAAGCATTTAAAAAAAGGGTTGCATTCTCTCTTTCGATTGGTTCAAACCAGGTTAAAAGCAATTCTTCTTCTGGACTTTTTAGCTGATATTGTTCGTTGTTCTCGGTGATTAATTTGATTTCTTCTTGGTCAAACCAATGTCTAAAACCACTTTTGAAAAGAAACAAAGCTTGTGAAAAAGCTAGATTAATATCAACATTGTGTTGGTACTGTATGCCTTCCAACTCAAAACAAAGAAACCGTCTGCTTCCTGTACTATCGTTTAAGAACTGTGCCGTATTGACACTTCCTGCAAACGATGCCCTTCTGGGCATTGTTTCGTTGTTGTGACCGTAGGCTTTTCGCATTCTAATTTGAGTTTTTGTGATTATTTCTTTCAAACTTCCAATTTCCGAACGGTTTAGGTTTTCGAGTTCGTCCAAGTTGATTAACATACATTCTGAAAGCTGCACCAATGTATCTTTGTTGTTGGGATTTATAGTTCCGGAAAATAAATATTCTTTCAATGGTTTCGGGATCAGTTTTTCTACCCAAGTTGTTTTACCCAGTCCTTGTTTGCCACTAAAGACAATAACCGTATGATTGATTACTTTTTCATCCAACACACAACCCACCATAGCCACCAACCATTTTTTAAAACATTGCTGCCATAGGTCTTGTTTTGTGGTTGTGATTGTGTTTGCTAATTCGGTAATATAATCGGTCTTTTCATCGTAAGAAGGCAAATTAAAAAAGTAATCTTCAAATGGATTGAAAAGCGGACAAAAATCAGAGTTCAGCAAATTTCGTAAGGAGGATAGGTTTGTTCTAATTCGTGCTTTCAAGCATTCTCGGAGCATTGAGTTTTCGATAAAATCATTCATTAAATACCACTTCTTTTTTCCGAAATACTGGAACTCTAATTTACCTGATACTACATTGTGACGGAAGATATATCTCTCTGATAAAAACTTCTCTAAACGGTCTATTTGGGTTCGCTTTGGCTTGTCTTCATCGTCGTCCTCATCGTCGTCTAAATCATTGTTTTTGGGTTTTTTAACTGGTTCTTTTTTAGTTTTATTACTATCGCTTTTGCCAAATTCCTGAATATTACCATAGGCACTCGTTACTGCTTGTGTTACTTCTTTCTCATCATAGCCAAAATCGGTTAAAATATATCTCAAAGTAGTTTCCAATGGCACCGCTTTTCTGTTCATATTACAGGCTAATTGATGTACGAAAACATTCCGGCTACCATTCGCATATTGCACTTTTTTTTCGGTGAATTTTATGCAGTGGTTGTAGATGGCATATTGGTCTTCAATTGGTTCTGGTTGAGTTACCTTGACTTCGTTTGGGATGACAAGCTCTGGAATTTCGACTGGAATTGATGTAACAAAAACAGAAGCATTATCATTTAGATATAAATTTTCATCGGAAGAATAAAAACATAGTCTTGTTACATCTTTGCCTGATTTGTCTATTTCTAGTTTTAAAATATTTTCATAATATTCTTGAACCAATAGAAAAGCTTCTTTGTGATTGGCTTTGTCAGAATTTATTTTTACTAGAATTTTTAATCCGTTGCCTGATGGACTAATGAAACTGGCATAAGTAAATTCACTTTGATTGGCCAAATGCGAAGCATTTTGCAAATCACTTTTACTTAATTTATCGATGTCGAGAATGATACAATTTGAATAATCCGCTAGGAATTCCAATTTTCGACCTCCAACAAACTTACCTGAAGGCGTGAATGCTGGAAGTGATTTTTTTGCTTTGTTGTATGCTTCCGTTTTGTTTTCGGCAAGTGATTTACGCAGGTAAACAATGCCCGGTTTGTATTTGCCTGTCTTGATTTCTTCTAAAATTGTTGAAATTGATTTGTGTTCTATAACTTCGTTGAAGTTTTTGAATATAGTTACCATAAGAATTGTTTAAAGTTTAAGGTTTACTTCGTCTGTTCGCCTTTTTGAAGGCTCGGGTAAAGTTGTTTTAACCACCCCGCCCGAAGGATACCCCTCCAAAGGAGGGGAATTTGACTTGTGTTTACAGTCGCAAGCCTCACAGGTTCCGTTACAGCTGCTCATACTATCTTCCTTTAAAAGATTTGTTGTAATGCTCTTGCATCAACTTCTCCACATCTGATAATTTGTAGTAGATTTTGTTTCCGACTTGACTGAATGAAATTTTGCCTTCGTCTCTCCAAGTTTGAGCAGTACGTTTTGAAATTTTCAACAGTAATAGGAATTCCTGATTGTCCAAAAAGGTTTCTTTTTTTGGGTCTGCCTTGATAGAGATTTGGCTTTGAATTGTGTCTAATTTTGTCATTAGATCTGTGAACTGGTCTTTTGTGAAGATAATTGCTTCCATAATAAAATGTTTTAAATTGTTATGGTGCAAATGGAAGAAATTAAAAAAAGTCCGATAAGTACTTTTTAGTCCGATAAGACTAAATAGTTTGTAATGTGCTGATTATTATATACTTTACAAATAGTGTGTTTTTACAAAATCGGACTAAAATCTAACTTTGATGTCATTATTAGGGTCTTTGTCGGTGCGATTAGGTGAAAGGTAGGTTTGAACAGTGGCTTGTGAAAGCGGTTCGCCTTTTTCATCATCAAATATTAGACATATAATTTGACTAACATCTTTGATTTTTCCTTGAATATAAGGTTTGCCATTTGGTTTCACATCAACCATCATTTGTTTAAAAGCATTAGTAATTATGTTAGTTGGACCATTTAATCTGATTTTTTGAAATGGAATATTTGAACTGTTTTCAGTAGCTTTTTTTTCTTGATTTTCTTTTTCAAAATCGTTTTTAACTTTACGCATTATTTGTAATTGCTCAATTAATTGATTGCATTGTTTGTCGTAAGGTTGCAGCTTATTATTAAGAGAAACGATATCCGCTTGCTTGTATTCAAAGATTTCATCCATTAAATAAATAATCTTGTCGTTAAAATTATCTAATGAATTTATATAGCTTTTTGCTTCAAAAAAAGAAAAATACCTATCGTCAGTATCTGCGTTAATTTGTCTTTTAGTAGCTTTTGGTTTGGCATCAATTACTCTCAAAGATTGCAGCTCAGTTCGTTTTTTCTCGATTAAAAAATACAATTTATTGTATCTACTCATTGCTGTTTTGGAGCTGAAAAAGGCTTCGTTATTAGCTAATAATTTTTCGAGTTTACATATCCATATTTCCGGGTTCTTTACCTGGTTGAATTGATAATCTATAAATGCAGGAAATTGAGATTGTTTGAGTTCTAATATTTTTGCAATTAAGGCATTGCAATAATTTTGAATGTTGATTTTATCTTCAACGATTATATCAAATAAAGGATTTTTGGACAGAGCCGCAGGCACTGCCAATAATTCTACAAACGGAGCTGTTTGCATATTTTGATCCTTTGAATTCAAATTTTAATATGTTTTTTTTGGTATTCATTTAGTATTGAAGGGTAATTAAAAGCGGTTTTAAATTGGTTGCTTTTTGGAAGTCCTAGTGTTTTCTACTAGAGTTCGTTTATCACTCGTTTCGAATGCTTTAAAAATTACTTGTTTACTTTGTTGTAAAGTTATAAAATAAAAAAAATCCTTGTTAAAGGATTTTAGTTGAAGTTATTAACAATCGTTTAAGGTCAATAGAATAAGCACTTGACAGATTTATTAAAAAATATAGTTGTCTACAGCTTTATCCAGTTCCTCGCTGATGATTTTAGCATATACCTGCGTTGTGCTGATGTCGCGGTGGTCCATTAATTTAGAAACGTGCTCTATTCTCATTCCATTATTTAACGCATTTGTCGCAAAACTGTGTCTTGATAAATGGAACGAAAGGTCGAAAGGTAAATTTATTTTTGCACCCATTTTTTTAAGATGCCAGTTTGCCAATTTGTTGAAAGCTGCTGTTTGAAAATAACGTTTTGCTTCGTTTTCCAAATAGCCCTTTTTGTCGACAATAACAGGGAAGATAAAATCATCGTGATTGGCATTTTCTTTTTTGTATTTTTCTAAAATATCTATAGCCACTTTTCCAATTTTGAACTGGTGTACTCTTCCAGTTTTACGAATGTGTTTGTTGATTTTATGTTCTGCTTCATTGTAATTAGAATATTGCATTTCGATAACATCACTAAAACGTAATCCTCCGGCATAAATAGAGAAAAGGAATAAATCTCGCCACATCATAGCTTTTTTTCCTTCTATGAGCTTTAAATTGGTTAAAGCATCAATCTGTACTTTATTAAGAAATAATCTTTTAGAAGAACTGATTTTGAGGGTTATTTTGCTAAACGGAAACATAGTTTCGGGAATTACTTCTTCACGAATTGCATCTCTGAATATGGTTCCGAGCACAATTATGGAAAGCCGTTGCGTTGTATCTCCGTTGCCTAAAGTATCTCCTAAATGAAATTTATAGTCGTTTAATAGTGCTACGGTAATTTCATCAAAATACACATCCTTTGTTCCCATATATTTTTCAAATTTATCAACCTGAGAGGTGTATGCTCTGTAAGTGGAATAAGAAACGGTACTT
>NZ_JAYWCK010000159.1:0-7606 GCF_043780635.1 Flavobacterium sp. | reverse complement strand
ATATCTGCCATTCGTGGTTCTTGGGGGGAAACTTTCAAAATCTGGAAAGAACAAGGTGTTAGTGAAGAAGAAATGTTGAACGTATTGTCAACATTAAATGTAATGCCAGTTCTAACGGCTCACCCTACAGAAGCAAAACGGGTTTCGGTATTAGAACTTCATAGAGAACTCTATTTATTGTTAGTTAAAAACGAAAACAACATTTGGACAATCACAGAGAAAAACACTATTAAAGAAAAAATAAAAACACTTTTGGAACGATGGTGGAGAACTGGTGAGGTATATTTAGAAAAACCAGATTTAATTGCAGAACGTAATAATGTAATCTATTATTTTAGTAAAGTATTCCCAGTTGCTTTGCAAAAAAGTGATGAAAAATTAAAAAATTCTTGGATTACTATGGGTTTTAACCCAAAAAGCTTAACTCAACCAGAACAATTCCCACTTATACATTTTGGAAATTGGGTAGGAGGAGATAGAGACGGACATCCGTTTGTAACTCCAGAAGTGACAAAAAGCACCTTGCTTTTGCTTAGAAACACGGCATTAAAAATCTTGCACGAAAAAATGGTGGCACTAGGCTCTAGTATGACCCTATCAAACAACAATAATAAAGTTCCTAGATTTCTCGAAGAAGCCATACAAGAAAAAGCAAAACAGTTAGGGGAATCTGGAGACAAAGCTGTCAAACGAAATCCAATGGAACCTTGGAGACAATATATTAATTTATTAATTATTCGTCTCGAGAACACTATGGCTGGTAAATTTGATGATGCGAATACTTTCTACGAAACACCGTCAATGCTTGAATCCGACCTAAGATTACTTAGAAAAACTTTACAAGAAATTGGTGCTTTCAAAATTGCCGAAGATTTACTTTTTCCTGTAGAAAGACATTTACAATGTTTTGGATTTCATCTTGCCAAATTAGACATAAGACAAAATAGCAACTATTATGATGTAGCCGTAAGCCAAATATTAAAGGTTGTTGGATATGAGGATAATGATTTTAAAAATTGGGATGAAAACAAACGTACCCTATTTCTAAATAAAGAATTACAAACCAATCGTCCATATGTGGTATCAGGAACAAGTTGTGGTTTAGAAGCTGATAATGTATTAAATTACTTTAAAGTACTTCGCCAACACATTGATTTATATGGAACTGAAGGTATTGGCACATTGATTGTGTCAATGACACGACAATTGAGCGATTTATTGGTGATTTATCTTTTTATGCGTGAAGTAGGCATTTTAGACCTACCTATAAAAGTAGCGCCATTGTTAGAAACCATTCAAGATTTAGAAAATGGAAACGATATTTTAGACTCTTTTTTAAGTCACCCAATAACCCAAAAACGCAAACAATTTATGCCTGAAGTTCAGGAAGTAATGCTTGGTTATAGCGATAGTAATAAAGATGGTGGAATTCTTGCAAGCCGATGGAATATTTACAAAGCCGAAAAACGTCTTACTGAAATAGGCAACAAACATAAAATTGAATTATGTTTCTTTCATGGTATTGGAGGCACTATAAGTCGTGGTGGTGGACAATATAATCGTTTTATGGAAAGTATGCCCTCTAAAGCAGTTAGCGGCAATGTGAAATTAACCATTCAAGGAGAAACAATTTCTCAGCAACTCGCAAACCCTTTGAATGCAACCTATAATTTAGAAATGTTGCTTTCTGGTTCAGCTAGACAAACAATGAGGGGACGAACTACTACAAAAGCTAGTGTTTTCCCATTTGAAATTATAGAAAGACTTGCAACATGGTCAGCTGATTACTTCCAAAGCTTAATCAATCACCCAGATTTTATCACTTTCTATGGAGAAGCAACCCCAATTGATGTTTTAGAACACAACAAAATTGGTTCTCGACCAGCTAGACGAACTGGAAATCGCTCTCTTGCTGATTTAAGAGCAATTCCTTGGGTATTTAGTTGGAATCAATCTCGGTTTAATTTAACGGGGTGGTTTGGAATTGGTTTTGCCATTAAAAAACTGCATGACGAATCACCAACAGACTATGAAGTCTTTAAAAATTCATTGAATGATTGGCCATTCTTAAAATATATGTTGATTCATGTTGAGACAAATTTAATCATTGCCGATACTTCAATAATGCAAGAATATGCTGCATTAGTAAAAGATCCAGTCATTAAAGACTACTTCTTAGGAATAATTTTAAAAGATCATACAGAAGGCATAAAACAAATCGAAGGAGTTTTTGGTGAACCACTAAAAAATAGAAGAATAAATCAACTAGAGAATTTACATAAAAGAGAAACGGAGCTAAAAATTCTTCATAAACTTCAAGTCAAATACATTAAAGAGTGGAGAGAAATCAAAGAGGAGGATCCTGAAAAAGCAGAACGATTATTAACCAAGCTTCTTTCCCTTATCAATTCAATCTCTAGTGGATTAAAAAGTACTGGTTGATATCATAAACATTATAGGTTAGTAGTCGGCTAGACGTAAATTAAAAAAACCAGACAAAACATATTTTTTTTTAAACATAAGCGATTGATGCATAGAGGTAATTATATGCATCAATCACTTGTTTGTTAATAGATATTATTAGCAATACAAATTAGTAAATGTAGAGCTTCCGGAGCGAAAATAGTCTAAAGCTTATCGGAATTAGACATTTTAAATGATGTGTGAAACGATTCAAAACCTGCATAAAGAAAAACAAACCTATTAAATTATAGTTAGTGAAATAGGAATAATTTCATGCTAAATCAAAGATTTTAACATCACATCCTCTAATTAGAATAACATCTTCTAAATTTGTATGAATTCCTGCAAACGATGGAAAACAAAGATATCGATTTCGTAGATTTACTAAAAGTATGATAAATATCAGTTAGTTTCACTAAAAATTCATTAAATTTAATTAGCAATAAAATATAATATAATTTAAAATTTATACAATGAAAAACATTAAAATTATCCAAGAATTACACAATTTAGGAATAACAGGTTATCACGAAGTTTCTTACAATCCTTCTTATGAAGAATTGTATCAAGCAGAAGTTTCTCATAGAAGAAAAGGATTTGAAAAGGGAGCCTTGACTGATACGGGTGCCGTTGCCGTAAAAACCGGAATATTTACGGGTCGTTCTCCTAAAGACAGATATATTGTTAAAGATGACATTACTAGAGATACTATATACTGGGATGATAAAGTAAATTTTCCCACCACAATTGAAGTTTGGGACGATTTAAAAGCAATTGTTTTAGAGCAACTTTCTACTTCACCAAAATTATATGTAATAGATGCATTTTGTGGCACAAATGCTGACACAAGACTTAAAGTGCGGTTCGTTATGGAAGTAGCGTGGCAAGCACATTTTGTTACCAATATGTTTATTAGACCTTCAATTTATGAATTGCAAAACTTTGGAGAACCAGATTTTGTGGTAATGAATGGTTCAAAAGCAACAAATCCAGATTGGGCAGCACACGGATTAAATTCTGAAAACTTTGTTTTATTTAATCTTACTGAAAGAGTCCAAATCATTGGTGGTACTTGGTACGGTGGCGAAATGAAAAAAGGAATGTTCGCAATGATGAACTATTACCTTCCATTAAAAGGAATGGCTTCTATGCACTGTTCTGCTAATGTTGGAGAAAAAGGAGATGTTGCCGTATTCTTTGGTCTTTCAGGAACAGGAAAAACGACACTTTCTGCTGATCCAAAAAGATATTTGATAGGTGATGACGAACACGGTTGGGATGATAATGGAGTATTTAATTTTGAAGGTGGTTGTTATGCAAAAGTTATCGACTTGAGCGAAGCTAACGAACCAGATATTTGGAGAGCGATCAAAAGAGATGCTTTATTAGAAAACGTGATTGTTGATGAATATGGAGAAATCAATTATTTTGACCATTCCATTACTGAAAATTCAAGAGTTTCTTACCCAATATACAATATTAACAAAATTGTCTTGCCTTCTAAAGCTGGTCACGCCAGTAAAATAATCTATCTTTCTGCTGATGCTTTTGGTGTGTTGCCTCCTGTATCAATCTTGGATGAAGATCAAGCACAATATCACTTTCTTTGTGGGTATACCTCTAAATTAGCAGGAACAGAAAGAGGAATCACTGAACCGGAACCATCATTTTCACCAGCATTTGGAGAAGCTTTCTTGACTTTACACCCAACAATGTATTCTAAAACATTAATTGGAAAAATGAAACAACACGGTGCAAAAGCTTATTTAGTAAACACTGGATGGAATGGAACAGGAAAAAGAATTTCATTAAAAAACACCAGAGCAATCATTGATGCAATCATAAACGGTGAAATTGACAAAGCTGAAACCAGAACAATTCCTTATTTGAATTTAACAATACCCTTGTTTTTATCAAATGTAAGCGACGGAATTCTTGACCCAAGAGACACATACAAAGATAAAGAAGAATGGGTTCGTAAAGCTGTTGATTTGTCATCTCGTTACATCAAAAACTTTGAGCAATACACAAATACCGAAGAAGGAAAACGTTTAGTTAGCGCAGGACCTTCTTTAGTAGAATCAGTTTTAAACTAGATTTAAAATTTAATTTATTTAAACATCTGTAGCTGATATTTTAATACTATTTGTTACAGATGTTTGATTCTAAAATCATTTTTTAACAATTTCTTTTCGATTAGTTAAATTAAAAAGTGCGTTGTAATTAAAATATCTCGTATATTTGCAATCGGATAAAAGGATTATGAAATTAAAAATTATGTTATCAATTCAACTACATCACCATCATTTTCATTATTGCTCTCAAGCGATGTGTTAATGATATGTGTGTAAATCATCATATTTTAAAACCCGTTTGAGTACATCAAACGGGTTTTTTATTATATATCCTTTGTACTCAAACAAAAAATTCAAAATAAATTAAAAAACAAAAAAATGAGTACTTTAAAAATTGCAATTCAAAAATCAGGTCGTTTAAACGAAGACAGCATCCAAATTCTAAAAGATTGCGGAATATCTATCGATAATGGGAATGACCAACTTAAAGCCTCAGCTTCAAATTTTCCTTTGGAAGTTTTGTTTCTGAGAAACTCGGATATTCCTCAATACTTGATAGATGGCGTTGTAGATGCTGCCATTGTTGGCGATAATCTTTTAGTAGAAAAAGGGAAAAATATAAAAGTAATCCAAAAATTGGGCTTTTCTAAATGTAAAGTTTCGGTTGCTGTTCCTAAAACATTTGATTATAAATCATTGAAGGATCTTGACGGAATGCGTATCGCAACTTCGTATCCAAATACAGTTATTAATTATTTTGGTTCATTTGGAATGAAAGTAGATATTCACCAAATCTCTGGTTCTGTTGAAATTGCACCAAATATTGGACTTGCCGATGCTATTGTGGATATTGTTTCCAGTGGAAGTACGCTATTCAAAAATAATTTAAAGGAAGTAGAAGTGATTTTTAAAAGTGAGGCAGTTTTAGCTGTTTCGCCAAAAGTTACTCCAGAAGTACAATCCATTATCGACACACTCCAATTCAGAATTAAATCGGTTTTGAGAGCCCGAAAATCAAAATACATTTTGATGAATGTTCCCAATGATAAAATTGATGCTATTGGTAAAATTCTTCCTGTTTTAAGAAGCCTTACCGTTTTACCTTTAGCCGAAGAAGGATGGAGCAGCGTTCACTCCGTTATTGATAAAGACAGTTTTTGGGATGTCATCGACCAATTAAAAGAAGCTGGAGCCGAAGGAATTCTAGTTTGCCCAATCGAAAAAATGGTTTTATAAAGTTTAAAGAGAAAAAAATGAACAAAATATTCAATCCAAAACCGGAAACTTGGTCCGAAATTTTAAAAAGACCAACAAAAACTATTGACGATATTGAATTTACCGTGAAAGAAATTTTCAAGGAAGTTCAAAAGAAAGGTGATGTTGCGGTTGCAAAATACACTTCATTGTTTGACGGCGTTAAATTTGAAAATATTGAAGTTTCAAAATCAGAAATTGACAAGGCTATTGCCTCAATTCCTACTGAATTAAAAGAAGCTATTCAACTGGCAAAATCGAATATAGAAAAATTTCATACCGCTCAAAAAACAGCTAAAGTGGTTGTGGAAACTATCGAAGGTGTAAATTGCTGGCAAGAAAAAAGACCCATTCAAAAAATTGGGTTGTACATTCCAGGAGGGACCGCACCATTGTTTTCAACGGTTTTAATGCTTGCTGTTCCGGCTAATATTGCTGGTTGTAACGAAATTGTTTTATGTTCGCCACCAGATAAAAGCGGAAATATAAATCCTGCCATTTTATACGCTGCCAATTTGTGCGGTGTCACCAAAATTTTGAAAGTAGGAGGAATCCAAGCGATTGCAGCGATGACTTTTGGTACGGAATCAATTCCAAAAGTGTACAAAATTTTTGGACCTGGAAATCAATTTGTGACTGTGGCAAAACAATTGGCGACCCAATTTGGCGTGGCAATTGATATGCCGGCTGGTCCTTCTGAATTGTTGATAGTGGCTGATGATTCTGCCGTTCCTGCTTTCATCGCTTCCGATTTGTTGTCGCAAGCGGAACACGGAACAGATAGTCAGGTAATTTTGGTTTCTACTTCAAAAGAATTAATTGATGAAGTGGAAAAAGAAATTCAATCTCAATTGGAAGTTTTGCCAAGAAAAGCCATTGCCGAAAAAGCCATTGCCAATTCGAAACTGATTTTTGTCGACAATGACAAAATTGCGCTAGAATTAATCAACGAATACGGCCCGGAACACTTTATAATTTGCACAAAAGATGAAGATTTTTATGTAAATAACATTGGCAATGCAGGTTCGGTTTTCATTGGAAATTATACACCGGAAAGTGCTGGAGATTATGCTTCAGGAACGAATCATACGCTGCCAACCAATGGTTATGCCAAGAATTACAGCGGTGTGAATCTAGATAGTTTTACCAAATCGATGACATTTCAAAAGATTTCTGAAAAAGGAATTGAAAATATTGGCAAAGCCATCGAAATAATGGCAGAAGCCGAAGGATTGCAGGCGCACAAAAATGCAGTTTCATTACGATTAAAAGCGATTGAAGATGGAAAATAGTTTCAATATAAATAATCTGGTTCGAGAAAACGTCAAGTCGATGAAACCTTATTCTTCGGCACGTGATGAATTTGAGGATTTCGACATAGCGGATATGATTTTCTTGGATGCCAATGAAAATCCATTCCAAAATGGAGTGAATCGATATCCTGATCCGCAACAAAGCAATGTAAAAAAGGTTCTGGCCAAACAGAAAAACGTAAAACCAAATCAAATTTTACTCGGAAACGGAAGCGACGAAGTACTGGATTTAATCTTTAGGGCTTTTTGTGAACCCAAAGTGGACAATGTAATCACTTTGCCGCCAACCTACGGCATGTATGGCGTTTTGGCAAATATCAATGCCGTTGAAAATAGGGAAGTGTTTCTTTCGGAAGATTTTCAACCACAAGTGGAGAAAATTCTTGATGTTGTTGACGAAAACACCAAAATCATCTTTTTGTGTTCACCAAACAATCCAACTGCAAATTCATTTTTGGATGAAAGCGTGGTCTATTTGTTGCAGAATTTCAAGGGATTGGT
>NZ_JAYWCK010000158.1:0-24017 GCF_043780635.1 Flavobacterium sp. | reverse complement strand
TAAAAGCCGATTTTAATCTAATGAGTGCAATGTCTTCGGTAGAAAAAGAAAATAAAAACTATACCATTAATCAATTGAGGGCACTGGCAAAAACAAATTATTATCAATGGTTGGTTTTAAATAAAAAAATAAAAATTGCCAATGATAATTTGTTGCTTTTAAGCTATATGATTAAAAGTATGGAAATACGCTACCAGTATAATATGGATAAATTGCCAACCTACTACAAAGCAAAATCACAATACAGTGCTCTAGAAAGTATGGTTGTAATGTTGCAAAACGACATTTCCCAAAAACGAATTATGCTAAACACGCTGATGGTAAAAGATAAAAACACCGCGTTTGAAATTGATGAAAACTACGATGTAAAAGATTTTAATTTGGCAATATCGGATACCACTTCCCTTTCTAAAAACCGAAGCGATGTGAAAGCCATCGAAAAAACGATGGAAATAAATCAACTCAAAATCGCAGCCGAAAAAACGAAATTATTGCCCGAGTTTGGTATAAAATACGACCATATGTTTGCTTTTGGTGAACAACCTCAACAGTTCTCCTTGATGGGAATGATTACCCTTCCTATGCCTTGGTCAACCAAAATGAATAAAGCCAATATCGACAGTTTTAAAATAAAAAACGAAAGCTTGAACTGGCAAAAACAAATGATTTTGAATGAAGCCACGGGAATGATTTCGGGAATGAATACGGAACTAAATAACTTGAAAAAACAGTACAAAATTGCTCAAAAAAGTATCATTCCAGCTTTAAAACGAAACTATGATACTGCAGTTTTGGCTTGGCAAAACAACACTGGTGATTTGTTCATTACCCTCGATGCTTGGGAAGCTTTGAATATGGCTCAAATTGATGCGCTAGATAAATTGCAAAGTATTTTGGCAGCACAAGTAGAAATTGAAAAACAATTAGAAACCAAATAATTATGAACAAGTATATAAAGTATGGTTTGGCTTTTATTGGAATTTCCATTATTGGAATTGCAATCTATTTTTATGCCACAAAATCAGACAACCATTCGGAAATGGAACATCAAAACGAGCTTTACACTTGTTCAATGCATCCACAAATAATTAGAGATAAACCTGGAAATTGTCCTATTTGCGGAATGGCTTTGGTAAAAAAAATAACACAGAATAGTGCCGCTGACGACAATTCAATCGGCAATCTTATAAAACCTACCGACAATTTTATAGTTGGTAATTATCAAACTACAACGGCAATAGACACCACTTTAAGCAGTGAAATAAATTTACCGGGCATCGTGTCTTACGACCCGAATTCCTCGGTAAACATTGCAGCTCGAATGAGCGGAAGAATTGAACGAATGTATGTCGATTATAAATACCAAAAGGTAAATAAAGGACAAAAACTATTTGATTTATACAGTCCAGAATTACTGACGGAACAACAAAATTTTATCTATTTGATTTCCAATGACGCAGACAACCGTTCGATTATCAATGCATCGAAACAAAAATTATTGCTTTATGGAATGACTAATAATCAAATTAACAATTTGGTTTCAACCAAAAGGACAAATCCTGAAATTACTATTTACAGTCCAGTTTCAGGAATCATTTCAGGAACGGAAAATATGTCCAATTCTGCCAATGCAGCAATGCAAAACGCAAGTGCAACCACAGAAAATTTATCGGTAAAAGAAGGTGATTACATCAAAAAAAGCGAGGTGGTTTTCAAGTTGTTGAATACCAATAAAGTTTGGGGAATTTTTAATGTTATCCAAGGATATAACAGCCTGATAAAAGTAAATCAATCCATTAAAATTGCAACGGAATTAGACGAAAAAGAAACTTTCGATGCACGAATAAATTTTGTGGAAACACAACTGAATCTAACGGATAAATCCAATAGAATCAGGGTTTATTTAGACAATTCTGTATTAAAATTACCAATTGGTTTGCGATTGCAAGGCGTCGTGAAAACAAATCCAACAAAAGGAATTTGGATACAAAAACAGGCAATGGTAAGCCTTGGAAACAAAAAAATAGTTTTCTTAAAAATAGAGAATGGCTTCAAGGCAACTGCCATAAAAACTGGAATTGAAATAGATGATTTTATTCAAATTATCGATGGGATTTCAGTAAAAGATACCATTGCCAAAAACGCACAATATTTAATTGACAGCGAAAGCTTTATTAAAACCGAATAATGATGAAAACAATAAAAATAATAAGTTTACTGGCACTACTATTCACGGTGATGATAGCTTGTAATACTAAAAATAAAGAAAACCATAGCAAACACAATAAGACTAAGGAAACAACATTTTATACTTGTTCTATGGATCCACAAGTTAAGGAAGATAAACCGGGAAAATGCCCCATTTGCCATATGGAGTTAACCCCCGTAAAACAAGATGACACAGAGGCTAATGAAATAAGTTTGAGCAAGCAGCAAATACAACTGGGAAATATTACCACCCAAACTATTTCAGAAACTCAAAACAGTTTAGAGCAAAATTATACAGGAGTCTTGACCATTAATCAAGAGAAAATCAAATCTGTTTCATCAAGAGCAATGGGACGAATTGAAAAGTTATATTTCAAAACCGTCGGCGATTATGTGGCTAAAAACCAACCTGTATATCAATTGTATAGTGAAGATATTGCCATTGCAAAACAGGACTATTTCACGGCATTTAAACAACTCGCAATGCCTGGAGATTTCGGAAAAAATGCCCGGAATATGCTCAATGCAGCCAAACAAAAGCTATTATTTTTTGGTTTAACCAATGCCCAAATTGAAAACTTAAAAACAGCTGCGGCCGTTTCTCCTTATACCATTTTTTATAGCACTGCAAGTGGAACAATATCGGAAATAAGCACCACCGAAGGGAGTTATGCAATGGAAGGTTCTAGCATCATTAAATTGGCGGATTTAAACAGCCTTTGGTTAGAAACACAGGTCAACGTAAATTATGCCAAGAATCTAAAAATAGGACAAAAAGCCCAAATTACATTTGCCGATTTTCCTGATAAAACCATAAATGCATTAGTTTCTTTTATCAATCCTGAAATAAATCCAGATACTCGTCTGCTTTTAATTCGATTAGAAATATCTAATCCAAATTTGCAATTAAAACCCGGGATGCAAGCTATGGCAAAATTGATGCAATCTAATCTAAAAGGATTGTATGTTCCAATTGATGCCGTTATTAGAGAAGAAAACGCTTCCTATATTTGGGTTGAAAAAAGACCAGGAATATTTGAAAGCCTAATGGTTGAAACAGGAATAGAAACCAATGGAATGATAGAAATAAAATCAGAAATGGATAGTACAAAAAAAGTGGTGATTACCGGTGTCTATGCCATAAACAGTGAATATAAATTCCGAAAAGGAGCCGATCCGATGGAGGGGATGAAAATGTAAAAAATCAAAAAGAAGACCAATGAAATTATATATAAAAAATATGGTTTGTAATCGTTGTAAGATGGTAGTAAAATCCGAGTTAGAAAAATTTGGACTTAATATTGTTACTGTTGATTTAGGAAAAGTAGAAATTCTTGAAGTAAGTATTGAAAATCAAAAACAAGAATTAGAAAAAAAAATTCAATTACTTGGATTTGAGTTGTTAGACGATAAAACAAGTAGAACGGTTGAACGAATTAAAAATTTAATTATTGATTTGGTTCACAATCAAAATACAATATTAAAAATTAATTTATCTCAATATTTGTCTCAGGATTTATCCCAAGATTACAACACGATGAGTCATCTTTTTTCAGATGTTGAAGGAATAACAATTGAACATTATTTTATTGCTCAAAAAATCGAAAAAGTAAAAGAGCTACTGTTTTACGATGAACTTTCATTAAGTCAAATTGCCAGTAAAATGCAATATAGCGACATCGCACATTTAAGCAATCAATTTAAAAAAGTTACAGGTTTTACACCAACAGTTTTCAAAAATTCAAAAAATAAAGCCCGTATTCAAATCGAAGATTTATAAATTATACAAATCAAAACTAAAGTTGTATAACAATTTAAGTAAACTAATTATTAAACTTTGTTAAGTAGAAATTAATCTACAACTAATAAATAAATACAATGAAAAATGTTGAAGTAAGTATTGAAGCTTGTTTAGCGTGTATGGTTGAATGTGAAAAATGTGCTGATGGTTGTCTAACAGTTAAAGACCATTTAGAATGTGTGAAATTGTGTCGTGATTGTGCCGACATTTGTGCTCTTTGTGCAAGATTATGTGCGAGAGGTTCAAAATTTGCCGATTCACTTTGTGCGTTATGCGTAAAATGTTGTGAAGATTGCGCCAACGAATGCAGCAAACACGATATGGAATGTTGTAAAAAATGCGCCGATGCCTGCAAAAAATGTGCAGAAGCCTGTAAAATGTAAATAGTAATCAATTCAATACTAAATACTTATTGATAAGTATTTAGTATTGTTTTATAAAATCTAAAAAATGAAAAAAATAATCTTTTCAGCCATAGTATTGGCTTTGGTAACAGTTTCTTGCAATCAAAAAACTAAAGAATCCACAACAGATCATTCTAATATGATGAGTAATGATAGTACAATGATGAATGATGGTTCTTCTAAAAAAATGATGACAGAAAAAATGTATGCTTGCCCAATGCATCCAGAAGTTCAAGGAAAATTGAACGACAAATGTTCTAAATGCGGAATGAAACTAACCGTTCCTGTCCTTGAGAAAAAAGAAGAAAACAAATAATACCTAATTCTGGGTAAAAACTTTAAATTAACCTTACTATGAATTTAGTAGGGTTAGTATATATTGTTTAATTTAAAACGGTAATATGAAACTTTATATTAAAAATATGGTTTGTAGTCGTTGTAAAATGGCAGTAAAATCTGTATTTGAAAGTATGGGAATTAATCCTTTTTCAGTTGAGTTAGGAGAAGTTGAATTAAAAAATGATATTAACGAAAATCAAAAAAAAGAATTGTTAAAAAAACTTCGTGCCATTGGCTTTGATTTAATTGACGATAGAAAAAGTAAAACAATCGATAAGATTAAAACAGTGATTATTGATTTGGTTCAAAATAAAAATAATGATTTGAAAAGCAACTTGTCCATTTATATTTCACAAGAACTCCATCAAGACTATAACACCTTGAGTAATCTGTTTTCGGAAGTCGAAAATACTACTATTGAGAAGTATTTCATCAATCAGAAAATTGAGAAAGTAAAAGAATTGATTATTTATGATGAATTATCTCTAAGTCAAATTGCCTACTCTTTAAATTATAGTACTGTTTCGCATTTGAGTAACCAATTCAAAAAAGTAACTGGATTTTCACCAACGCACTTCAAGAATATCAAAACCATCAAAAGAAAGCAAATAGAAGATTTGTAAATCTTGCATATTAAACCCAAAATTGTGCAAATGCAAAAAATACAAATGATAGAAATTTGTATTAAAATAATATAAAAGATGATACATACTTACAACATTACCGGAATGTCCTGCGATGGCTGTCGCACCAAAGTCGAAAAAGCCCTGAATACCATTGATGGAGTTCAAGCCAAGGTTTCATTAGATCCGCCAATGGCAACCATCACGATGGAAAAACACGTTTCTCTTTTTAAATTCCAAAAAGTTTTATACGAAGCCGGAAAATATACCATAACCGAAACTGATACTATTGCTGCCAAGCCAAAAACGGATGAAACACCAGCAGTAAAATCTTGTTGTGGTGGTAAATCAAATCACGATACCGTTGTTTTACCTAAAAGTGCTTCGGGAAAATATTATTGTCCGATGTTTTGCGAAGGCGAAAAAGTCTATGATAAAGCCGGAGATTGTCCCGTTTGCGGAATGGATTTGGTTAAAGCTCCCGATTTAAATGCCACTAAAGCCCAGTACACTTGTCCAATGCATCCTGAGATTGTTCAAGACGGACCGGGTTCTTGTCCAATTTGCGGAATGGATTTGGTTCCAATGAAGCCTTCAGATAGTGATGAAAATAAAACCTACCTTGATTTATTGCGAAAAATGAAAATTGCCATTGCCTTTTCATTGCCAGTTTTCGTAATCTCGATGATGTCAATGTTGCCCAACGATCCGTTACTGCAAGTATTGGATACTCAAAGTTGGAATTGGGTGCAATTTATTTTAACACTTCCCGTAGTATTTTATGCCGGTTGGATTTTTTTTATACGTGCTTGGAAATCAATTTTGACTTGGAATCTGAATATGTTTACACTGATAGGAATTGGAACCGGAATCGCTTTTTTATTCAGCATTGCAGGACTGTTGTTTCCTGATTATTTTCCAAATGAATTCAAACATCATGGTAGTGTAGCACTTTATTTTGAAGCTACGGCAGTTATTTTGACCTTGGTTTTACTGGGGCAAGTAATGGAAGCCAAAGCCCACAGCCAGACTAGTGGAGCCATTAAAGCTTTATTGCAGCTTGCACCAACAGAAGCTACAATTGTTATGGATGGAAAAGACAAAATCATTTCTATTCACGACATCAAGAAAGGCGATTTGTTGCGAGTAAAACCAGGAGAAAAAATTCCAGTTGATGGAAAAATTACCGATGGTGGAAGTACTATAGATGAATCAATGATTTCTGGAGAACCCATTCCTGTAGATAAAACAGTAGACGATGCCGTTATTGCAGGAACTATTAACGGCAATAAATCTTTTGTGATGGTTGCTGAAAAAATTGGCTCTGAAACAGTGCTTTCGCAAATTGTGCAAATGGTCAATGACGCCAGTCGTTCCAGAGCGCCTATTCAAAAATTAGCCGATAGTATTGCCAAATATTTCGTACCCGCTGTGGTTATTATTTCAGCAATAACATTTATAGTTTGGTCAAATTTTGGGCCTGAACCAGCAATGGTATACGGATTTATCAATGCTGTTGCAGTTCTGATTATTGCATGTCCTTGTGCTTTGGGTTTGGCTACGCCAATGTCGGTTATGGTTGGAGTAGGTAAGGGCGCCCAATCGGGAGTTTTGATAAAAAATGCCGAAGCTTTGGAAAACATGAACAAGGTAAACGTCTTAATTACTGATAAAACCGGAACCATTACGGAAGGAAAACCATCAGTAGAAAAAGTTTATTCTACGAAAGATAAGGAAGAGGATAATTTGTTGCAAAACATCGCTTCCTTGAATCAATACAGCGAACATCCATTGGCGCAAGCCGTGGTAAATTATGCTAAAGAAAAGAAAGTTTCATTGATTGAAGTGAAAGATTTCGAAGCTATTGCTGGTAAAGGTGTTATTGGAACAGTAGAAAAAAAGAAAGTTGCTTTGGGAAATAAGAAATTGATGGAGCAAGTAAGCGCGAGTATTTCCGAGGATTTGGAAAGTAAAATCATTGCCGAACAAAAACTAGGAAAAACGGTTTCCTATATTTCCATTGATAAAATAGCAGTTGGTTTTGTATCGATTTCCGATAAAATAAAAGCAACTAGTGCCGAAGCTGTCAAAGAATTAATTCGTCAAGGTGTTGCAGTAATTATGTTGACTGGTGATAATGAAAATACAGCCAAAGCCGTTTCTGACGAATTGCATTTGACCAGTTTTATTGCTAATTGTTTGCCCGAAGATAAACTTAAGGAAATTAAACGCCTACAAGCCGAAGGAAAAATTGTGGCTATGGCAGGTGACGGAATAAACGACGCTCCGGCATTGGCGCAAGCCGATATTGGAATTGCTATGGGAACAGGAACGGATGTGGCGATTGAAAGTGCTAAAATTACTTTGGTAAAAGGTGATTTGCAAGGAATTGTGAAAGCGAAAAATCTTAGTCATGCAGTAATGCGAAACATCAAACAGAATTTATTTTTTGCTTTTATCTACAATGTTTTAGGAATATCGGTTGCTTCGGGAATGTTGTATCCTTTTTTCGGAATTTTATTATCCCCAATGATAGCTGCAGTTGCGATGAGTTTTAGCTCGGTTTCGGTGATAATGAATTCGTTGCGGTTGAGGAGTTTTAAAATGTAATACTGTTTATTTTTCAGTTGGTTTTTCGTGAGGGTAATAACGATGAATGAAAACTTCTTGTTTTAATTTATTATTATAAGACATAATGACCACCACAGTTGTCCCGCTGGAAGCGTCTCAATGCACGAGAGCTTGATGATTTAAACGCTTCCAGCGTGACAATTAGCAAGAATAGAACCGGCATAAATATTGTAACTTCAAAATTATATTTATCAATCGAGCTCAGATTAAAAGCGATAGCCGAATAAAAAATGGAGATTTTTTAAGTTTGCATAGTAAGTTTATTTATATTTGTTATGAAAAGCACCTGTTAAAAGGAGTGGTTGATAAAGTACTACTTAAACCTAATCTAAAAAACTGGTGAAATGAAACCAATTTCCTCCATAAAAAAAACACCTCTTCTTACTAAACTCCCAAATAACGAGAAAGATTCCGCTATACTGTCAACAGGTCAAATAAATTCCGTGAAAACTCCAGTAAATAAAGATAAAAAATCGTTTACTGTTGTTGCCATTGGAGCTTCGGCTGGAGGGCTTGAAGCCATAACCCAACTATTGAAAAATGTATCACCCACAACGGGTATGGCATTTATATATGTGCAGCATTTAAGTCCCGATCATAAAAGTATGCTTCCGACCATTTTGTCAAAAACAACCCAAATGCAAGTTCAGGACGTTGATGATATGGAAAAATTGATTCCAAATAATGTCTTTGTTATGCCTTACAATAAAGCAATTGAAGTTATAGATGGACATATTAAATTAATTCCCCGCATAAGTGGTGGTCCCGCTATTACAATTGACATCCTCTTTTCTTCCTTGGCAGAGACACATAAAAAAAATGTAATTGGAGTTGTGTTATCCGGTAGTGCCCACGACGGAACTATTGGTTTACGAGATATAAAATTGGCTGGAGGAATAACTTTTGCACAAGATGATTCTGCAAGATTTGGCAGTATGCCTAATTCCGCTATTGCAGATGGTATTGTGGATTATATTATGTCACCTCAAGAAATAGGAATCGAATTAACTCGACTGAGTCAAAATCCTTCAGAAATTCGAGAAACAACCAAAAAAGTTATAGAAATAGACTTTGATACGAATCATCCGGATTTAAAAAATATCGTTCAGTATTTGCACAACAAAAAAAACGTTGATTTTAGTCATTATAAAATGAATACTATTAATAGGCGAATACAACGAAGGATGCTTATTAATAAATCAAAAACATTTAAACAATACAGCGAATTTTTGGCAGCAGACATAAATGAATCGGAATTACTATACCAAGATTTATTGATTAATGTCACCTCTTTTTTTAGGGATACCGATGCTTTTTTACTTTTAAAAAGCACTATTTTGCCTGAATTATTAAAAACAAAAAAGGAAGGAGAAACCCTCCGCATCTGGGTAGCAGCTTGTGCAACTGGCGAAGAAGTATATTCTATTGCCATGCTTTTGTTAGAAATAAAAGAAGAAAACAAACTGGATATTCCTTTTCAGATTTTTGCTTCGGACTTAAGCACAGAAGCCATTAGGATTGCCCGAATTGGAGAATATACTACTTCCCAAGTTGCGAAGGTAAGTCCAGAAAGATTAGAACGTTTTTTTACGAAATCAAAAAACAAATATCGCATTGACAAGTCGCTTCGTGATGTATGCGTTTTTGCACAACACAATATTTTAAACGACCCGCCTTTTTCCCGAATGGATTTCATCAGTTGTAGAAATATGCTCATATATCTGGATGTAATTGCCCAGAATAAAGCTATGGCTACTTTTCATTATGCCTTAAATGATGGTGGTTGCTTGATGCTGGGTAAATCTGAAACCATTGGAGCATCTGCCCAATTTTTTACAACAATTGACAAAAAATTTAAGTTTTATTCCAGAAAAAAAAATACGACTCTTAGATCTATCCCATATCTGAGTTCACGCAATTCTTATATAACTATGCCTGATAAAAATAGTAGCCCAAACTTGCCCTACAAAAAAACGCCTCTTTCCGCTAACGGAAATCTTGGTAACGCCTTCGATGCTGTTCTACTAGAACATCACGTTCCGGCAAGTGTTATCATTAATTATGATTTAGACATTCTTCAATTTAGGGGCAATACGTCGTCTTATTTGCAAAACTCACCAGGAAAAGCCAGTTTGAACATTTTGAAAATGGTGCATATCGAAATTACTTTTGAGCTGCGCAATGCCATTCATCATGCTATTAAAACCAAACAGTCTGTTCGGAAAATGGGAATAGAAATGAATCGGAACTTGAACAACAATACTATTCAAATCGTAAATATTGAAGTCATTCCGCTTAATTTAGAAGGGGAAGAACCTTTGTTAATCGTTATTTTTACAGGTCAACAACAAATTGAGTCTGATGAAGATCCAAAACAATCAAAACAAAAAAATTCGATTGCCAAAGACCGACGCATTAAAAAACTAGAGGAAGAATTAACTTCTGCTCGTGCCGATATGGGTTCAATCACTCACGATCAGGAAGCAGCAAACGAGGAATTGCAAAGTGCCAATGAAGAAATTGTTTCCAGCAACGAAGAATTACAGAGTTTGAACGAAGAGTTAGAAACTTCAAAAGAGGAAATAGAATCGACTAACGAAGAATTGACTACAAGTATTCAAGAATTACATTCCCGTATTCAACAAGTGGAAGAATTAAATAATTATAACGAAGCCCTACTATCAACGGTACACGAACCCGTTTTGATATTGGACAAAGACATTAAAATTAAATCGGCTAATAAATCCTTTTACAAAACTTTTGAAGTTACCGAAGCTGAAAGCATAGGGAAATCATTATTTAAATTAGGAAATAATCAGTGGAATATTCCAAGACTTCGAGAATTATTAGAAGAAATGGTTCCCAAAAATAATAGCTTTTATGATTATGAAGTAGAACATACTTTTCCGGAAATAGGTGCAAAAATTATGGTGCTGAATGCTCATAAAATTGTTCAGCAAAGTGTAAACGAAGAACTTATTGTGCTTACCATTGTTGATATTACAGAAGTGCGACGATTGTCTACTGAACTGCAAATACGAGAAAAAAAGGCTCTTAAAAAACAATTAGAAATTGAGAAGAAAGCCATTAAACTCGTCGAAGACAGCAATGAACGGTACAATATGATGCTGATGCAATCGCCTTTTGCATTGCTATTTTGAAGGGCAAAGACATGATTGTTGAGCTTGCTAATGATAGTATTAAACAATTTTGGGGAAAGGGAGATGCTGTTGAAGGCAAACCAATACTAGAAATTTTACCTGAAATAAAAGATAGTATTTTCCCTAAATTACTCGATGAAGTTTATACAACAGGAATTCCGTTTGAAGGTTATGAACTTCTCGCTCCACTAATGCGCAAAGGTGCGTTAGAAGAGGGCTATTTTAATTTTGTTTACCAGCCTTACCTTGAAGCTGATAAATCTATTTCGGGAATTACCATTATTGCTTACGAAGTTACGGATCATCATAATGTAAAAGAAGAATTAATTGCTTCTAAAGGTATTGCGGAACATAAAACACTAATGGCAGAAGAAGCCTTAAAATTCAAGCAACAATTTTTATCGAATATGAGCCACGAGATTCGAACACCGATGAATTCGATTGTTGGGTTTACTAATGTGGTTTTAAAGACGGAATTAAATCAAAACCAAAAAGAATATATCGATGCCATAAAAAAATCTGGTGAATCCTTAATTATTTTAATCAATGATATTCTGGATCTTGCCAAAGTAGATGCTGGAAAAATGTCATTTAACCATAATCCATTCAATCTAGAAGAATCCATAACAGATGTTTTTAAATTGTTAAATCCAAAATGTCAAGAAAAAAATCTTAAATTCATAAAAGAATATGACACTTCTATTCCAAAAACAGTGGTTGGAGATACCATTCGTTTGCGACAAATAATGCTGAATTTAATAAGCAATGCCATAAAATTCACTTCCAAGGGCAAAGTATGTATTAGCACTCGGGTTACAAATGAAGATGCAGAAAAGATAACTATTGAATTTGTTGTAAGTGACACTGGTATAGGAATACCCGAAAACAAACTAAGTCATATTTTTTACAATTTTGAGCAGGCATCTGATGAAATTTCCAAAGAATATGGAGGAACCGGTCTTGGGCTGTCCATTGTAAAACAGTTAGTTGAACTTCAAGGAGGCTCTATCTATGTTAAAAGTAAAGTGGGAGAAGGATCCACCTTTGGTTTCTTGATGGATTTTTCTAAAACAATGGAAACAAAAGTTGAAGAAACGACTTTGATTTTAAATAATGAAAATAAATCACAAAAAATCAGTGTTCTGGTTGCGGAAGATATTCCTTTAAATCAAATGTTAATTAAAATAATTTTGGAAGATTTTGGGTTTGACTGTGATATTGCAGAAAATGGTAAAGTCGTCCTCAAAAAATTACAAGAAAAAGAGTATGACATCATCTTGATGGATATACAAATGCCCGAGATGAATGGCTTTGAAGCAACTGATTATATACGAAACACGATGAATTCTCAAATACCAATTATAGCTCTTACTGCTGATGTCACATCTATAGATATTGAAAAATCTAAAAAAATAGGTATGGATGATTATATTTCTAAACCTATTGACGAAAACCTATTATACAGTAAAATAATCGCACAAATCAATAGAGTAAGTTTAAATTCTTAGGATAGTAAAATCTATAATCTTTCTTATTACTGGAATAGAAAACCTTTATTTATCAATTAGATGAAGGAGAAATTACAAAATTACTTTCGAGAAGATTAAAAAACATAAGAAACGGTTTATCACATTGTTTTTTTAGTTCGTTTCAATCTTTTGTAATGGGTTTGTCGAAGATTTTTATTGCCAGAAATGATGCTAATATTACCATCAATTTCCAAGATTGCCCATTTTACATCCGAAAAATGTTCGACTCCATGTTCTCGTATGGCTTCTTTTAATTCATCGTGTGTGATGTTTAATTTGCTCAAAGCTTTGAAATCCATTTTGCCATCGTGGATTAAGATTTCTGGTTTTTCCTGCATAAAATCACTGAATTTTGGAAACTTATACATTAGTTTTTTTAAACTAAAATTTATGGCAAATAGAACACTTGCTGCTGATAAACCCCCGATAAGACTGATGTCACTTCCCACCATTGCGTTTTGAACGGAATTGCTGATCAACAAGATCAAAATCACATCGGCAGTATTGAGTTGGGATAATTCTTTCTTGCCAAAAATCCTTAAAGCAATTAGCATAAAAAGATAAACGGATGCGCTGCGGATTATGATGTCAAAATATTCATTCATAATTATTTTGTTTAAAGTTTAGCCCTTCGACAAGCTCAGGGTGAAAGCTACTTTCTTTGCTAAAAAACGAGTTATTTCAGTTTAAAATTCTTTTCGATAGCGACTATCATTTCGCCGGCAATATCTTTATTTGTGGCACCTTCTATTCCTTCAAGTCCTGGAGATGAGTTCACTTCGAGCAATAATGGTCCTTTTGATGAGCGAATAATATCTACCCCAGCCACTTTTAAATCCATTGCTTTGGCGGCACGAATGGCTATTTTTTTCTCTTCGGAGGTTGGTTTTATTATTGAAGCAGTTCCGCCAAGATGAATATTCGCCCGGAATTCGCCTGGCATTGCTTCTCGTTGAATTGTAGCCACTACTTTTCCGTCGACCACAAACAAACGCAGGTCTTTTCCGTTGGCTTCTTTTATGAATTCTTGTACCAATATGTTAGCATTCAAACTTTTGAAAGCATTGATGACACTTTCGGCAGCTTTTTTGGTTTCAGCTAAAACGACACCTTTTCCTTGGGTTCCTTCGAGTAATTTCACAATTAAAGGCGGACCTCCCACCATTTTTATCAAATCATTGGTATCTAAAGGCGAGTTGGCAAAACCCGTTGTTGGAATATCAATTCCGCTTTGTAAAAGCAATTGGAGAGAGAATAATTTATCTCGTGACTGCGTAATTGCAGTGGAAGAATTCAAACAAAAAACGTTTAAGGATTCGAATTGTCGTGTCAAAGCGCAACCATAAAAGGTAATGCTGGGGCGAATTCTTGGAATAATAGCGTCAAATTTATTTAATATAATTCCGCCTCGATAATGAATTTCGGGAGTTTTGGCATCCAGTTTCATATAGCATTCCTTGATATTCAAAAAGTGCATTTCGTGACCCCGCATTTCGCCGGCTTCCATAATTCGCTTGTTGCTGTACAACTCCGGATTGCTGGCCAACAGACCAATGCGCAAACCGGAACTTATTTTCACGGAATTTTTATAAACATCTTTTAAATTATCGGTTGTAGGTTGTCCCAAAAGATATTGTTGCTCCGGATCCACCAAAACTCTTCCGCTCATTGCTTCCCGACCTAATAACATTCGGAAACCCATTGAATCCCGATTGGTCAATGTCATTTCAATGAGCCACTTGGAATTTCCAATTTCCAAATTAGTTTGAATTACAAAACGTTGTTCTCTGAAACCGCTGGAACTTTTTACTACTCTTTTGTCCACCAATGGTGCTTCACAATGGATAATCGTTTTGACATTATTTTGGATGGGATTGATGTCAAATTTGACCCAATTTTGACCATCTTTTATAAAAGGAGCAATATTTATGGCGTGAAGTGCAGATGTTTTTGCGCCAGAATCGACACGCGCCTTGATAGTAGGAATTCCTAATTCAGGAAAGGAACACCATTCCTCACTGCCCAATATAATTTTGGTTTGTAACATAAATTAATTTTCTAGAATGAATAATTCCGGTGTAAATATATATTGAAAAAAAGAATTATGAATATTAAATTATCATTAAATAAAGGGTAGGTGAGAAACAAAAAAAAACCTACTAATTAGTAGGTTTTTCTGCTTTATGAACATTTACTGTAAGTTCTTGTGATGTATCATCCAAATCCATAAAAATTTCGTCTCCGGAAGCAATTTTCGAAGTGATAATTTCTTCGGCCAGTGCATCTTCAACATATTTCTGAATGGCTCTTTTTAGCGGCCTTGCTCCAAACTGTCTGTCAAAACCTTTCTCAGCAATAAATGCTTTCGCTTTATCTGAAAGAGTTAATTGATAGCCTAATTCTTTGATTCGCTCGTATAATTTTTTCAATTCGATTTCGATAATTAAATCAATATCATGTTTTTCCAAGGTGTTGAAGACAATCACGTCATCAATTCTATTCAGGAATTCAGGCGCAAAAGTTTTCTTCAATGCGTTTTCGATAATGCTTTTTGAATTATCATCGGCTTGAGCTACTTTGGCAGCAGTTCCAAAACCAACTCCTTGTCCAAAATCTTTCAATTGACGAGCCCCAACATTTGATGTCATAATGATAATGGTGTTCTTGAAATCGATTTTTCGTCCCAAACTATCAGTTAAATAACCATCATCCAAAACCTGAAGCAGTAAATGGAAAACATCCGGATGCGCTTTTTCGATTTCGTCCAAAAGCACCACACAGTATGGTTTACGACGAACTTTCTCGGTTAATTGTCCGCCTTCTTCATAGCCCACATATCCCGGAGGTGCTCCAACTAATCTTGAGATCGCAAATTTTTCCATATATTCGCTCATATCAATTCGTATTAAAGCATCTTCAGAATCGAATAATTCTTTGGCTAAAACTTTGGCCAATTGGGTTTTACCAACACCGGTTTGTCCCAAGAAAATGAAGGAACCAATAGGTCGATTAGGATCTTTCAAGCCGGCACGATTTCTTTGAATGGCACGAGAAATTTTCATTATAGCTTCTTTCTGGCCAATCACTTTATTTTCGATAAGTTCTGGTAATATCGCGAGTTTGTTACTTTCGGTTTGGGCAATACGATTTACGGGAATTCCCGTCATCATTGACACCACATCGGCAACATTGTCTTCGGTAACTTCAATTCTGTTATTTTTTGAATCTTCATCCCATTTTTCCTGAGCTATCGCCAAATCTTTTTCGATGCGTTTTTCGTCATCGCGCAGTTTTGCAGCCTCTTCGTATTTTTGTTTTTTAACAACGGCATTTTTTAATTCCCGAACATCTTCTAATTGTTTTTCCAATTCCAAAATTTGCTCCGGAACATCAATATTTGTGATGTGAACTCGAGAACCCGCTTCGTCCAAAGCATCGATAGCTTTATCCGGCAAGAAACGCTCTGACATATATCTATTAGTCAATTTCACACAGGCTTCAATAGCTTCTGGGGTATAAGTTACATTGTGATGTTCTTCGTATTTATCTTTGATATTGTTCAGAATCGTAATGGTTTCTTCAACTGAAGTTGGTTCAATAATTACCTTTTGAAAACGTCTTTCGAGTGCGCCATCTTTTTCAATATATTGACGGTATTCGTCAAGAGTTGTGGCTCCAATACATTGAATTTCTCCTCTGGAAAGAGCAGGTTTAAACATATTAGAAGCGTCAAGAGAACCAGTAGCGCCTCCAGCACCAACGATTGTATGAATTTCATCAATAAAAAGAATGATATCGTCATTTTTTTCTAATTCATTCATCACAGCTTTCATTCGTTCCTCGAACTGTCCACGGTATTTTGTTCCCGCAACAAGACTTGCTAAATCAAGCGTTACCACTCGTTTATTGAATAATATTCTGGATACTTTCTTTTGAATAATACGCAAGGCCAAGCCTTCGGCAATAGCAGATTTTCCAACCCCAGGTTCTCCTATAAGAAGAGGATTGTTCTTTTTACGTCGGCTTAAAATCTGTGAAACACGTTCAATTTCTTTTTCGCGTCCCACAACAGGGTCTAATTTTCCTTCTTCGGCCATTTCTGTTAAATCTCTCCCAAAATTATCCAGCACCGGAGTTTTGGATTTTTTGTTGGATTTATTTGCCGGATTGTTGAAGGTTCCTTCTTTTAGACTGTCATCTTGTCCTGAATCCTCATTATAGGCATCATTTTTTGGCAAGTTTTCGATAAAATTTTCTTCAGATGGTGTCATATTTAGATATTGTTCTTTGGCTACATCATAATCAATATTGAGTTTATTCAATAGCTTGGTTGTTGGATCATTCTCATTTCTTAAGATGCACAATAATAGATGTGCTGTACTGATTGAGGTGGAGTGAAATACTTTTGCTTCGAGAAAAGTAGTTTTCAATGCACGCTCTGCTTGTCTTGTAAGGTGAAGATTTTTCTTTTCGATGTTGGTGTCCATATTGGGACTAGCGGGACTTAAAATCTCTACTTTCCTGCGTAAAAGATCTAAATCTACTGATAAATTATTTAAAATGTTAATAGCTTTACCATTGCCATCCCTTAAAATACCAAGCATAAGGTGTTCGGTACCAATGAAATCGTGTCCCAAACGCAAGGCTTCTTCTTTGCTATAAGTTATAACATCTTTTACTCTTGGTGAAAAATTATCATCCATATTGTCTTGTATTGCTAATGTAAATTTAGTGAATTAGTGTTTGAAAAACAAAAATCATACCTCTAAAGAAATTATGTCAGCTAATTGACAAAAAAATCAACAAATAAACGTTAAAACTTACTTAATTTATTAACTAAAAAATGAGTTCAATTTGTTAATAAATCATTGAAATAAGTACGGAATTGTTTGTTTAAAAAAATCAAAATGACGTATATTAGCACGTTTTGAAACTAAAATAAATTTATTAAATATTACAACTTATGTCTGAAGGAGAAAAGTTAATTCCCATTAACATTGAAGATGAAATGAAATCAGCTTACATCGATTATTCGATGTCAGTAATTGTATCACGAGCACTTCCTGATGTTAGAGATGGCTTGAAACCAGTACATCGAAGAGTACTTTACGGAATGTACGATCTAGGAGTAACTTCAAAATCTGCCCATAAAAAATCTGCAAGAATAGTCGGAGAAGTTTTAGGAAAGTATCACCCACACGGAGATACTTCAGTTTACGATGCCATGGTTCGTATGGCACAAGAATGGAGTTTACGCTATTTATTAGTTGACGGTCAGGGTAACTTTGGTTCTGTCGATGGAGATAGTCCAGCTGCTATGCGTTATACTGAAGCCAGAATGCGCAAAATTTCGGAAGAAATAATGGCTGACATCGAAAAAGAAACAGTTGACTTTCAATTGAATTTTGACGATACTTTATATGAGCCAAAAGTAATGCCTACTCGAGTTCCTACTTTATTGATTAACGGAGCTACTGGGATTGCTGTTGGTATGGCTACCAATATGCCACCTCACAATCTTACCGAAGTTATCAACGGAACATTAGCTTTCATTGATAATAACGAAATTGAAATTGATGAATTGATGACTCATATTAAAGCCCCAGATTTTCCAACTGGTGGTACCATATATGGTTATGAAGGTGTTCGCGAAGCATTTAAAACCGGTAGAGGACGTATTGTAATACGTGCCAAAGTTGGTTTTGAAGAAGTGGATGGCAGAGAATGTATCATCGTTACAGAAATCCCGTACCAAGTCAATAAAGCTGATATGATTAAGCGTACTGCTGATTTGGTTAATGATAAAAAAATAGAAGGAATTGCCAATATCCGTGATGAATCGGATAGAAATGGTATGCGTATCGTTTATATTCTGAAACGTGATGCTACGCCAAACGTGGTTTTGAATACTCTTTACAAGTTCACCCAATTACAATCATCCTTTTCTGTAAATAATATTGCATTGGTAAAAGGTCGTCCGCAAATGTTGAATCTGAAAGATATGATTCACTATTTTGTAGAGCACCGTCACGATGTAGTGATTCGCAGAACCCGATTTGAATTGCGTAAAGCGGAAGAAAGAGCACATATCCTGGAAGGATTAATTATCGCTTCGGATAATATTGATGAAGTAATTGCTTTAATCAAAGCTTCGAAAAACACGGAAGAAGCAAGAGAAAAATTAATCGAAAGATTCAATTTGTCTGATATTCAATCTCGAGCGATTGTAGAAATGCGTTTGCGTCAATTGACCGGATTAGAACAGGACAAATTAAGAGCAGAATACGAAGAAATAATGAAATTAATAGAGCATTTAAGAGCTTTATTGGAAGACATAAATTTAAGAATTGCTCTTATTAAAGAGGAACTTGTTGAAATTCGTGAGAAATATGGAGATGAACGTCGTTCCTTAATCGAATATTCTGGTGGTGATGTAAGTATCGAAGATTTAATTGCTGATGAAAATGTAGTAATTACAATTTCACATGCAGGTTACATTAAACGTACTAATTTATCCGAATACAAAACTCAAAATAGAGGAGGAGTTGGACAAAAAAGTGCCGGAACAAGAGATCAGGATTTCCTTGAAAATATGTTTGTGGCTACTAATCACCAATATATGATGTTCTTTACTCAAAAAGGGAAATGTTTCTGGATGCGTGTTTATGAAATTCCGGAAGGAAGTAAAACAGCAAAAGGCAGAGCATTGCAAAACCTTATTAATATCGAGAGTGATGATAAAGTTAAAGCTTTTATCTGTACACAAGATTTAAAAGACAAGGAATACATCAACAGCCACAACCTTATTATGGTGACCAAAAAAGGTCAGGTTAAGAAAACCTCTTTGGAGAAATATTCTAAACCTAGAGTAAATGGTGTTGCTGCTATTACTATTAAGGAAGGCGATGAATTATTGGAAGCAAAATTAACTAATGGTGAAAGTCAAATTATATTGGCTGTAAAATCCGGAAAACTAGTTCGTTTTGAAGAAACTAAAACGCGTCCGATGGGAAGAACTGCTTCGGGAGTTCGTGGAATTACATTAAAAGATGATACTGATGAAGTAATTGGTATGGTTACTGTAAATGATATGGACAGTGAAATTCTTGTTGTTGCCGAAAATGGTTACGGAAAACGTTCCAGCCTTGACGAATACAGAATTACGAATCGTGGTGGAAAAGGAGTGAAGACTTTGAATATCACTGAGAAAACAGGAAAACTGATTTCGATAAATGCCGTTACAGATGCTGATGATTTAATGATTATAAACAAATCTGGATTGACCATCAGAATGGCGGTCGAAGATTTAAGAGTTATGGGACGTGCTACTCAAGGTGTTAAATTAATCAACATCAAAGGAAATGATTCAATTGCAGCGGTAACTAAAGTAATGAAAGATGATGTTGTCGAAGTTGTTGTTGATGAAGAGGGAAATATCATAGAAACGGAAGCTATCGAAAGAGTGAAACCAGTTCTTGAAGTTCTTGAAGATGATGGTGCAGAAGATGATGACGAGGATGATGACGAAGAAGAAGCTGACGATTCAGATGAAGAAGCTGATGAAGACGATTCAGACGATGAGGCATAATAAATAGAGAATACAGATAACAAGAATAAATTTAAAACAAAAAAAAGAATATTATGAAAAGTAAATATGTAATACTAGCGTCAGCATTATTGATATCAGTAGCTACTTTTGCTCAAAAAGATCAAATTAAAGCAGCTGAAAAATCTTTAAAAGCTGGGAATGCGCAGGAAGCGGTAACTATTTTGCAAGGAGCAGAAACTGCATCAGCTACAGCTTCAGATTCTGAAAAAGCCCAGTATTTCTTTGTAAAAGGAAATGCTTATTTAGATTTAGCTAATAAAAAAGTAGATGAAGGAAAAAATCTTTCTTTGGCTGCTAAAGCCTATCAAGATTTATTAGCTGTTGAAAAAGCTTCTGGAAAAGATAAATATTCTTCTCAGGCCACTACTTCAATTCTGGATATTAAATATAAATTATTGAATAGTGCCATAGCTGATACAAAGGCAGATAAACATTCTGAAAGTGCTAAAAAGTTGTATGATGCCTATTTATTAGATAAAAAAGACACCATCAATTTATATTATGCAGCTTCTACTTATGTAAATGCAAAGGAGTATAACGAGGCCCTTAAATTATATTACGAATTAGAAACCTTGAATTATTCAGGAAAAGGAACTAGTTATTTAGCAATGAATAAATTAACTGCTCAGGAAGATTTATTCAATACTGCAAGAGAAAGAGATTTGGCTGTAAAAATTGGTACACATGAAAAACCAAAAACGGAACCTATTCCTTCAAAAAGAGGAGAAATATACAAAAACGTTGCCTTGATTTTAGTTCAGGATGGAAAAACGGAAGAAGCTAAAAAAGCCATGTCTGATGCCAGAAAAGCAAATCCCGAAGATAGTTCTTTAATTTTAACAGAGGCTAACTTGTATCTAGAGACCAAAGATTATGATACATATAAAAAATTAGTTGGTGAGGCTTTAGAAAAAAATCCAAATGATGTAGACTTGATTTTTAATTTAGGAGTGCTTAGCGCCAATGCAAAAAACCCTGCAGACGCTGAAAAGTATTATAAAAAAGTAATAGAAGTTGAGCCTAAATACATTAATGCTTATATCAATTTGGCTGCTTTAAAACTTGAAAACGAAAAGGTGATAATTGATGAAATGAATAAATTGGGAACTTCTGCCAAGGATATGAAGCGTTATGAAGTTTTGAAATCCCAAAGAGAAGATTTATTCAAAAGTACCATTCCGTATCTTCAAAAAGCAGTTGATCTAGATCCTACCAATATCGACGTGTCCAAAACTCTTTTAAATGTATACAGTGCATTAGAAATGATGCCTGAAGCCAAGGCATTGAAAGAAAAAATAAAAGCACAAGAAGGAAAATAACAGCATATAAAAAATCCCGATTAATAATCGGGATTTTTTTATATGATTTTTTTAATTACCCGAAGTTTGTGGGTGTGTTTATTGGCTTCGGCATTATAAATTCCAAGATGGTCCAGTCTGTCAATTCTGACTTTTCCGCTAGCGTGAATGATATAATTATCTTCCATTATAATACCAACATGAATGATGTTTCCTTCTTCATTGTCAAAAAAGGCCAAATCACCAGGCTCACTTTCTTCAATAAAACTTAATGCTTCTCCTTGTTTTGATTGTTGCGAAGCATCCCTTAGTAATTTATATCCATTGAGTTTATAAACCATTTGGGTAAAACCCGAGCAATCTACCCCAAAAGGAGTTTTTCCTCCCCAAAGATAAGGGGCGTTCAAATACATAAAGGCGGTGTTCAGTATGCCTTTTTTAGGTTTTATCCCGCTAATTTTTGTTCCTTCAAAATTAAAATTTGAAGTATTTATGTCACTATGATTTAAGAATGATAAAGAAGAACCTAAAGGAATTGGCAATAATAAATTATTTGGTCCAGTAATATATTCCAGTAAATCCGCATTTAAAACAATAGCATCTTCTGATAGTTGATGGCACTCTGATTCGGAAATTATTTGGTATTGTTTTGAATCCACCCATCCTTCATAGTCGTCGAATTGTAATTTTATTTTAGCCCATTGTTTTACTTGTTCCAGGATTTCAAAATGTTCGCCAAATAATACTTGGGAAACGATTTCGCTTCTATCACTAGGTTCAATTCGAAGCGGGATTATGGCTAGGTTACAAATTCCGAACATATATTTTTATTGTTTTAAATTTTAAATTCTAAATTTTGAATTATCTATAATTCCTTTAAAATTTATCATTCATCATAAATTTTTAGATTCTTTCGATAACAATTGCCGAAGCTCCTCCACCGCCATTACAGATTGCGGCTGCACCAATTTTACCGTTATTTTGTTCCAAAACATTCAGCAAGGTAACGATAATTCTAACACCAGAACAACCTAGGGGATGACCTAAAGAAACCGCGCCACCATTCACATTTATTTTATTGTTATCTAATCCAAGAATTTTTGCATTGGCTAAACCAACCACTGCAAAAGCTTCATTAAACTCGAAATAATCTACATCTTTGACTGTTAAACCAGCTTTTTTCAATGCTTTTGGAACTGCGATTGATGGAGTAGTGGTAAACCATTTTGGTTCTTGAGCCGCATCGGCGTAACTGAGTATGTAAGCCAAAGGTTTTAAACCCATTGATAATGCTTTTTCTTCACTCATTAATACTACTGCTGCAGCTCCATCATTTATTGTGGAAGCATTTGCGGCAGTTACGGTTCCTTCTTTTGTAAAAACGGCATTCAAAGAAGGAATTCGGTCTAATTTTACATTCGTAAATTCTTCGTCTTTAGATACTATTATTGGTTCTCCTTTTCTTTGAGGAACCGCTACAGGAACTATTTCATTATCAAATTTTCCGGCTTCCCAAGCTTTCGCTGAACGCTCATAGGATTGAATTGCGAAGTTATCTTGGTCTTCGCGGGTGAAATTATATTCGGCTGCACATAAGTCGGCACAAACGCCCATAGCGTTATTGTCGTAGGCATCAGTCAATCCGTCTTTCTGCATTCCGTCCACCATAGTAGCAGGGCCAAATTTATAGCCATTTCTCAAATGCATATAATGTGGTATCAAACTCATATTCTCCATTCCTCCAGCAACCACAATTTCGGCATCGCCACATTGAATTGCTTGTGCGCCCAACATCACTGATTTCATTCCAGAGGCACAAACTTTGTTGACCGTAGTACAAGCTACAGAATTTGGTAAACCCGCATAAATTGCGGCTTGTCTAGCAGGAGCTTGACCTACACCAGCCTGTACAACATTACCCATAAAAACTTCATCGACTAGATTCACATCTAGTTTTATTCTGTCTAAAGCTCCTTTTATGGCTACTGCGCCTAATCTTGGAGCAGAAACGGTAGATAATCCTCCCATAAAACTTCCTATTGGTGTTCTGACAGCAGAAACAATAACGACTTTTTTGATCATGATCTGTTTGTATCTTTGATTAAGATGCGAATTTAATCATTTTGTGTAAATACCAAATTACAATTTTGATAATATTATGTCTTTACGTTCGTGAATTTTGAATTATTATTTATTTAGATTGTTTTTTAGTAACAATCATTAGGGAAATAGCGAAAATGAGGTTTTTAAATAGCTATACATTTGATTGTTAATGTTTTTAATTTAACAATAAAAAAACATTTAAAAAAAGGGGCTAATAATTTGTGAAATATAGAATAGAAAGTTACATTTGCAACCGCTTAAAAGGAATATAAGTTCTTATATTGGAGAGTTGCCTGAGTGGCCGAAAGGAC
>NZ_JAYWCK010000157.1:0-23573 GCF_043780635.1 Flavobacterium sp. | reverse complement strand
ATTAAACTTAAAAATACAAAATAAGGAGCAGAAAAACTAGTTTTCTACTCCTTATTTATTAATCAATTAAGTACTAAAATGACTTTTTCAGTGCCCTCGTTTTTTAGATAGGCATTTTTTTTTGAATAAAAATTGTTAAACATTTTTACCTCACGAATTAAATTTTAAGTGTTGAAATGCGAATGACTAAATGATGATTTACAAGTCTTTATTATAAAATCATTTACGAAATACATTTTCATTACTCCTTTATTTTTCGCTTCAATTTCACCTCTAAAGACACAATCAAAAGAATCTTTAATCAATTCATAGGTATTTTCCGAGATGTTAATTTTCCCTGGTTCCGAATTAGTTTCCATACGTGAAGCTATGTTTACCGTATCTCCCCAAATGTCATATGCAAATTTCTTAATTCCAACCACTCCAGCTACTACCGGACCAGTATTAATACCGATACGAATTTCAAAACGAGTTTGATTTAGCGTATTAATTTTTTTGGAATCTTGAACAAATTCAGCGATTTCAATAGCAGCAAGCACCATTTTATAAGCGTGATCCTCCGTCGGGAAAGGTAAACCGCCAGCACACATATAAGCATCCCCTACTGTTTTAATTTTCTCTAAGCCATATTTTTCTATTATTTCATCAAATTTTGAAAAATAGTAGTCCACACTTTCTACCAATTTTTCTGGGGATAAATATTCTGCATATTGAGTAAATCCAACAAAATCTGTAAATAATACCGTTACAGATTCAAACTTCTTTGCTAAAACTCTACCGTTTTGTTTTAATTCCTGAGCTGTTTCTTCAGGAAGAATATTGAGCAACAAGTTGTTAGATTTATTTTTTTCTTCTTCAATAATAATGTTGGTTTGTTTAATAAATTTATAACGCTTAAATAAGCCTAAAGCCAGCAGAAAGACAAGAAACAATGCAATAACGGATGAAATAGCAATAATTCGCTGAGTCTTTTTCGTCTGATTGAGCAAATCGACTTCTACCTGTTTCTGGGAAACTTCAAAATCTGTACGCAAATCAGCCATTTTCTGGACAGATTCAATGTTGCTTACGCTATCTCGATAAGTAATATGATCCTTGTAATAACTTAGCGATTTTCGCTCATCGCCAAGATCTTCATACAGTTTTGAAAGCTTCAGGTTTGCATCACAGATCTGTTTCTTTAGCTTATTCTTTTTTGCAAGTTCAAGACTTCTCAAAGCATAATTTAAAGCGGCTTCCTTATCTCCTTTTTCAAAATAGATGTCAGACATATAAGTAAGATAAACACATATTGGATAATACTCGCCTAATTTTTGTAATAACAGTATCGCTTTATTGATATAATTCTCTGCTTGCAAATCATTTCCCATTTTGGCATAAATCATTCCAAGGTTTCCTAAACTATAGGCTTGACCAAGAGGATATTCAATGGCATTAAATAAAGTTTCTGATTTCTTAGTATAAACTAGAGCTGATTGCAATTTACCCATATTTATATACTCATCACCAGCATTTAGAAGTGCCGATGCCACATTAATGGAATCTTTCTCTATCTTAAGAATTTCGATGGCACTTTTAAAATAATGAACTGAATTTTTGTGGTTGCCCATAACTGCATAAACAGTAGCAATTGAAATATAGATGAGGCCTAAATCTCTATTTTGTTTTTTTTTGACAGCAATTTTTGCCCCTTGAATATAACTTTCCAAAGCTTGGCTTAGATCACTTTTAAGCCGGAGTGCATTTCCTTTTTCCAAAAAACCCGAAAATAAATAATCGACGGAATCCAATGCTTGAGCTGTTCGTATTAATTCTAAACTATAAGCCAGTTTCTTTTCGGTATTGGTATGATTAACAGCTAATTCTTTTAGCATTTTTAATCTGTCCTGTTCTTCAAAACTGCCATGTAAATAGATAGATTCAACGCTATCGGCCAGCTTTTGATTCTGACTATAGATGCAATAACAAAACAGTATAAAATAGCCTAGGGTTAAATAGGCTTTTTTATAAAATAAAATATTTTGGAATATAGTCTTTCCAATAAACATTAAAAATAGTTTATAATTATTGATGCACCTGAATAGATGGATCATGAGGGTATTGCACCCCATTAAAAGTATATTTTACATTGTAGGTTTCTACTTGACCAGGAGTGGAAGAAACAGTTCCCTGATAGGAGCCATCCGGTTGAATAGATGGGTCAGGATTAAAAACATCAGTACTCGTATCATCGATACCATCAAGAGAAGTAATTCCAGAATTTGCGATAAGCTTCCATTTTACTGTGTCTCCATTCTTGACGTGGGTTGTTATATCAGAACCATTACTAACTCCGTCATTTAATATTATTCCCGGACCTGCACCATCTAATCTGATTGTAATTACAATTGTTGCCATAGTTATTTTATTTAAAGGTTAATAAATACTAATTTACATAGACCATTATTCAATAAAGTAGGGGCAGTTAAGAAAATGTTTTGAAGATAATGACTTAATTTTCAATCAAATATAATCTTTTTTTGATAAATATTTTTTTTAAGGAATATTAATCCAAACTCATCATTATTTAAATGAGAATGACATATTATTTTATAAAAGATGCCTATCTTTTTTAGATAGGCATTTTTTATTTTTTGAATACTTTATTCCGCTGTTGTCGGGTCTATGATTGTAGCAACCTGACTTACAGCATTTGCAGGGAATCCACCTTGTTTTGCGTGTTCGCGAACCATTTCTTCGTTTGGTGCATTGTAAATACAATAAATTTTATCCGTTGTTACATAACTTTGAACCCACTGAATTTGTGGTCCCATCTTGCTCAAAACTCCACAGGAAGTTTGCGAAATGGCTTTCAATTGTTCTGCAGTAAGTTTACCTGCACCAGGAATTTCTCTTTCAATTACATATTTTGGCATCTTGTTATGTTTTTTAGTTTCCTACTTTTATGGCTTTTCGGTTGTGCCCCGTTTTTTTATGTGGTAGCTGGTTTCCACTCTTGAAATTTTAAAGCGTGTTTAATATTTTTATTTTTATATAATCTTTTAAAAATCAAATACATAAATCAAATATAATAAAATATATTTAACTATTTAGAATTATTCTAAAATTCCTGAAACCCATACAAAACTCAATAGGCAAAACCCAAAAAAAATAATTATATTTGCGCCATCCTCCTTCGGCGGACAAGCAACAAAACTACACACCTATAAAATGAGTTCAGATTCCAGCAAACGTTACGCTCAAAGAGGAGTTTCAGCATCCAAAGAAGATGTGCACAACGCCATAAAAAATATTGACAAAGGATTATTTCCTCAGGCTTTTTGCAAAATTATCCCTGATTATTTAACCAATGACGAAGAATATTGCCTCATTATGCACGCAGATGGTGCGGGAACAAAATCGTCTTTGGCTTATATGTATTGGAAAGAAACAGGTGATATTTCAGTATGGAAAGGCATTGCGCAAGACGCTTTGATTATGAATATTGACGATTTATTATGCGTAGGTGCAACCGATAATATTTTGCTTTCTTCCACCATTGGAAGAAATAAAAACCTCATAACTGCCGAAGTGATTTCGGCAATTATCAACGGAACCGAAGAACTCATTAAAGAACTCGATTCTTTTGGCGTAACCATACATTCTACCGGTGGAGAAACTGCCGATGTAGGCGATATTGTTCGAACTATCATTGTGGATTCAACCGTTACGGCTCGTATGAAACGATCTAAAGTAATTGACAATGCCAATATTAAAGCTGGAGACGTAATCGTAGGATTAGAATCTTTTGGTCAGGCCTCTTACGAAAAAAGCTATAATGGCGGAATGGGAAGCAACGGATTAACTTCGGCGCGTCACGATGTTTTTGGGAAATATTTGGCAACCAAATATCCGGAGAGTTACGATGCTGCAGTCCCTGAAGAATTGATTTATTCGGGTCAGGTAAAACTAACCGATTCTGTCGAAAATTCACCTATTGATGCCGGACAATTAGTGCTTTCGCCAACCAGAACCTATGCGCCAATTATCAAGAAAATTTTAGATAAATATACATCCAATGAAATTCACGGAATGGTACATTGCAGCGGTGGTGCTCAAACTAAGATTTTACATTTCCTGCCTGCCGGCGGGCAAGGCATTCAAAACCTGCATATAATAAAAGACAATTTATTCCCGCTTCCACCTTTGTTCAAGTTAATTCAGGAGCAATCTAAAACCGATTGGAAAGAAATGTACCAAGTGTTCAACTGCGGTCATCGTATGGAAATTTACGTTCCCGAAGCGTTTGCTCAGGGCATAATTGATATTTCAAAATCGTTTAAGGTCAATGCGCAAATTGTGGGTAGAGTAGAAGCTGCCGAAACTAAAAAACTGACCATTACCAGCGAATACGGTACTTTCGAATATTAATTTTTCTAGGAGCTAATCCCGCTATCCGTTACAATCTTTTGTGCCGAACACCGGCACAAAAGGATTTTTACTACGATCGGGGCTAAAAAACATACTATGTACGAACTACTTTTTTGGCAATATCAAGACGGAATTTATCTCAACCATCATCTGGTTTATGAGGCCTTGGTCGAACAACAAGAAGTCGAAGGTCTTGAAACACTTCCTGTTCAAGTAATATTGAATCGTATTAATTCAGTGTTTGCCAACTGGGAAAAAGTAGATGAAAACAGTTGGAAAAACACCAAAGGAAAAGGAGCTTTTCACGTCAAAACTACTCCGCAAAGCATCCAAATTGATTGCTACGGAACCGAAGGAAAAACAATGAATCTACTCGCCGATACTTTGGACGAATTCAAATGTCCTTTGTATGATCCACAAATTCCGGTTCGTTACGACGAAATGAACGAATAGTTTCTTTCATTACAATCCAAACAAATCAATCCGAGTAAACCCGTTTAATCAGTGTCGTCCGTGGCCCATTTTAAAATTACCACAATGAAAGAAATTTTCGAATTCCCACAAAATATAATCCTCGAAGACGACCTTGTTTTACTTCGTCCATTACAAGAATCCGATGTTGAAAATTTATTAGAAATCTCCCTCAATGAACCTGAAACTTGGCAATATTCATTGGTTCGAGCCAACGGGAAAGAAAATCTTGCTCACTATATTCAATTGGCTTTAAAAGCCAAAGAAAACAAAACCGAATTCCCATTCATCGTTTTCGACAAGAAATCCGGAAAATATGCTGGTAGCACCCGTTTTTATGACATTCAATTACCATTCAAAACGCTACAATTAGGATACACTTGGTACGGAAAAGATTTTAGAGGAACAGGATTAAACAAACATTGTAAATTTTTATTATTACAATTTGCTTTCGAAACCCTTGGAATGGAGCGAGTAGAATTCCGTGCGGACAACAACAACCAACGCAGTATTGCCGCAATGAAAAGCATTGGTTGCAAAGTAGAAGGTGTTTTGCGAAATCATATGCCCACTTTAGGCAGTGATGTGCGTCGCGACAGCATTATTTTAAGCATTCTTCGTAGCGAATGGTTTGATGAAGTAAAGGATAATTTGAAAGCGAAATTGTGACAGTATAAATCCTAATTTATAGCACAATTTCCGAAAGTAGAGACACTTCTTTACTCATTTTATTTCAATTAACATTCAGCAGTATAGTATGGGAGCATTCGTTATCAGCAAAAGATTTGATGATCATTATAAATTTGTATTCACATCCAGAAAAGGAAAAACTATCTTCACAAGCACTTCTTTTGAACTAAAGATGGATTGCGAAGCAGTCATCGAAGAGATAAAAGCTACCATAGGCAATTACACTTACGTGAAATCCAGGGCTGCCAACGGAAAATATTTTTTTAAAATGATGTTTGAAGATGCCATAATCGCCACCAGCCGAAAATATTCCACGCCTTTATTACTCCAAAAAGGTATCGATGAAATCATTCTCGCTGCCGCAAAATCTGATATTTTGGATTTTTCGGTGAATGAATTTATGTTTCCGGATTAGATTGTAATGATGTGAAATTTATTAGAGGATTTGCCGCACGAAGTCTCCTGACTTCGTAGCTAAAAATATGCACTAAAAAAGCTCAATAAATACGTGATAAATTGAATGGTAATGGTAGGTTTAAATTGGTACGAAGTCTGGAGACTTCACAGTAGGCTTACTTCTCTTCGTACATTTCTGGTTTTACAATATATTCAGTTACAAATTCTCCATTTTTATCTGCATAATAATAATTTATTGTAACTTTGCTATCCCTAAATAATTTCATTCCTGGGTTTGTTTTTACGTTTTGTAAAATGCTTGGGAACACATATTTCTTTACCGTATCAAGTTTTACTTCTGCTTTTGTCATTCCAACTAAAACATAATTATATTGAATAGTTTTGTCTGGCAAAGCAACAACATTTTTTAAAGTTGTGTATTGATCAATAGTCATTGGACAAGTTTTATTGAATTCGTTTGCAAATCCTGTAAGTTGCTTGTCAATTGATGGATTGAAAAAATATTGAGTTACAAAAAACATCACAGAAAAACCAAAGACAAAACCTAGTATTGTTTTCAGGTTATATTTTTTCTTTTCAGTTATTATCTTTTTTGGTTCATTTTTAATTTCATTATTTTGTTTTTCAATAATTGGCAATTTGTAACCACAAATTGAACAATATTTTGAATCAATTTCGTTTTCAGCTTCACAATTTGAACAAATGGTTTTCATAAAGTTCTAATTTTATATATTTTTATTTATAAATTTTTCTGAGTCTATCTGCCAACTTGTTTATAGGCAATACAAACCTTCGTATATACACCCAAATTGGGGTAGATTGGCGAAGGTTTATTTGGCCTTATTTTCATATCAAATGTATCATTTTTTTTACAAACTATCAAGATGACTTCCTGCTTGTTCCAAATCGTGTAGGCTTTCTCTGCTTGAAAAATAAGCATATCCTGTTCCTTAATTAGTTTGTGGGCCTTTTTTTCCAATGCATTCATAAGTCCGAAAACAGTATAAGTTTCTAACCCATATTATAAGATATTGTTAGCTTAATTTAATGGAAAAGAAAATCCTATAGCTGTCGCTCCGGAAAACTGCTGTACAGCTGGCTGATAATAATAGGTAAGTGCTAAGTCTAAATTATGTTTGGGACCTAATGCTAGCCCAATCGTGAAAGGGATATGTATTAATATTCCATTTTTTTTAATATTAGTATATGGTGTATAGGTTTCAAATGAACCGATGGAAGCACCGACGCCAATTTCAAAATAGGGAGCAACCCAAGGAATAGGAGCAACTATACGGGCTTTTCCACCAAATAAAAAAGCTTTAGATGTCACCTTATATTCAGGCTGGTTTTGCTGTTTAAGATGTGATGTTAAAACGAGTCCAGCATAAGGCCTTATACCAAACCATTTGGATATGCCAATTACATATTCTCCTTGGGCATAAAAACCAGAGCCAGTTATATCAACATCGTCATAAGGAGCAGTTAAGCCGAGACCCACAGAAACATCAATAAATTTTCCCGTTCTTGGTTGGGCTTTTGTAAGGTTAGGAAGGAATAACGTAAAAATAGTAATTGCAAAAATAGTACGAAAAATAGAAGACATATGTGGTGTTTTTGATTTACACTAATTTCTCAATGATGTGTTAATCTGTTAATATTTATGATAAACGACTATCCTTTTTTAGGAGTTGCTAAAATAGGAATAAATACTTACAAATAGTTAAGTAAACTATCTTATTTATTCCAAATCTTCCAAGCCTTCTCCGCTTGAAAAATAAGCATATCCTGCCCATTTTTAGTTTGTGCTCCATGTGCAGCAGCTTTCTTGAGGAATTGGGTTTCCGCCGGATTGTATATCAAGTCGTATGCAATGTGCTTTTCGGTAAAATATTCGTAGGGAATCAGCGGGAAAGCCTCGGTATTTGGGCTTGTTCCTACTGGCGTAGAATTGATGATGATTTGGTAATTGTCAAAAGTTGTGGCGTTGATTCGGTCGTAATCTATAATGCCTTCTTTGGCTTCTCTGGAAACAAAAGTGTATAAAACACCCAATTCTTTCAATGCATACGCCACACCTTTGGATGCGCCGCCAGTTCCCAGAATCAGTGCTTTTTTATGATGCGGTTGCAATAGTGGTTCCAATGATTTCATAAAACCATAATAATCGGTGTTGTACCCTTTCAACTTTCCCTTTTTGGTAAATTTTATGGTATTTACGGCGCCAATTTCTGTTGCTTTTTTAGATAATTTATCCAAATAAGGAATCACCACTTCTTTGTATGGAATGGTGACATTCAATCCTTTTAAGTCGGGAGTGTTTTTTATGATTTCGGGGAAAGCCGTTATTTCTGGAATATCAAAATTCTCGTATGTGCAACCTACAAAGTTTTCGTTGCTGAACTTTTCTGTAAAATAACCTTTCGAGAAAGAATAACTTATGTTGCGTCCCAGTAAACCAAAGCGTTTTCGTATTGTGTCCAGCATTTTATTTTTTATAAAAAAGTCCGCTTCACGTACTGTTTTTTGTTAGCCACGAATTACACGAATTATCACTAATTTTTTCAAATTATTTAAATTGAATTTGTGCTAATTTGTGTAATTCGTGGCAAAATTTAGTAACTATTTTTTATGTTTTGCAATGTAATTCTGAACCATTTTTCTAGCCCAAACAACAGGAAATAAATCTTCTATAATAATATAATTGTCAAAATTCAAACGCATCGCATTGCTTAAATGAAATTTAGCTTTGGTCGTATCCTGAATCATAAAGTACAATCCGGCCAAACGATATTCGACTTCGTTTTCTTCCGGAAAATATTCCGAGGCTTGCGACAAGGTTTGTATTGCGCTTTCAAATTCGCCCAAAAACTGGAGAATATCAACCCAAAACAACCAAGTGTCTAGTTCATAATCGCCAAATTCAACCGCTTTTCGATACCCAAATTCAGCTTCTTCAAAAAGGTTCAATTGTTTGTTTATGGAAGCAAAACGTTTCCAATACAAACGATTTTGATTGTCAATGGCTAATGCTTTATTGACGAAAAATAATGCCTTCTGGTAATTTTTTTGACGAACATAAAAATCGGTAATGGCAATCCAGCCTTTGTCCAAAAGAGGATCTTCGTGAACCGTTTTATTGAAATATTTTAAAGCCTGAACTTTGTTGCCTAACTTTTCATAGCATTTCCCTATTCGTAGCAATGCATAAGAAGTAGGTTCATCTAATTCGATAGTTCTGTTGTAACTTTCAATGGCTTCTTTGTATTTTTTCAATCGTTCCAAAGCCTTGGCTCTTTCCATAAAAGCACCCAGAAATTCATCATCAATGAGCGTTGCATAATCAAAAGCGCGAATGGCATTTTCATATTCTTTTATGCCATAATGCAAGCGACCCAATTGATGCCAGGCGATTTCGCTGTATGGATTTTGGTCAATGTATTTTATTAAATAGTCAATTGCTTCCTGATTTTGGTCTAAAAATTCGTAACAATAGACCACATTATACAAGGCAGATTGATCTTCAAGATCTTCTTCGAGACATTTGATAAAACTTTCTTTGGCCATTTCGAGATTGTCCATAAACAGGTATTCCATCCCGATTAAATTATGCACATCGGCTAAATCATCGGTATATTCTAAAGCAATATTCAGCAGTTCAACCGCCTTCTCGTGGTTGTCTCGTTTAGAAAAAATATTTGCTTTTTGAATATAAATTTCTTCGTTTGTTGGTTCTATAGCGTACAATTCGTTCAATAACTTTTCAGCTTGTTCGAGTTTGTCGTCATAGACCAGCATTTCAACCTGGACCAATTTTAATCCAGTTGATTTTGGATGTTGTTCTAAAGCCAGTTTTAAAGCTTTTTTAGCTAGATTGGCTTTTCCCAAATCGAGATAATGAAGTATGATTTCTTCAAATTCTTCGGAGTCAAAAAAGAGCACTTTGTTGGTTTTCAACATTGACTCAAATTTGGATAGGGATAAGTTATATTCTTCTTCCTCGTTGCTTAATTGCATACTTTATGTTTTTGAGTTTGCCCAAAATAAAATTAGGCAACCTAAGTGTAAATGTGAGAAAAATTTGGAATTGTTGTGAACAATTTAATTAACAGAAAACAATTGGTAATTACTGATTATCAATTGTTAATTGAATTTCATTCATCACTTCGAGCATTATTGTACAACCTTCCCGAATTTCATCATCGGAAATGGTCAACGGCGGTGTAATTCTGATGGCACATTCTTCGAAAAGTAACCAAAATAAAATAAGTCCTTTGTCTTGGCATTTTAGAATTACATCATTGGTAATATCAGCGCTTTCCGTCATTGCAGCCAACATTAATCCTTTTCCTCGAACTTCTTTTATCAAAGGATGTACCAAAAGTGATCTGAAGAGTTTTTCTTTCTCTAAAGTTTCTGCCATCAAATTTGTTTCGGTAATTTCCTGCAAAGTAGCCAGGCAGGCTGCCGCTATGACAGGATGTCCGCCAAAAGTCGTGATGTGACCCAACTTGGGATCGTGGCTCAATAAATCCATCATTTCAGCAGATGCTGTGAAAGCGCCAACAGGCATTCCGCCGCCCATTCCTTTTCCCATTACCACAATATCAGGAACAACATCGTAGTTTTGGAATCCAAAAAGTTTTCCCGTTCTCCCAAAACCGGGTTGGATTTCGTCGAGAATCATCATCGCACCCACTTCAGTGCAACGTTCTCTTACTTTTTTCAAAAAATCGTTCTGAGGTTGGATAAAACCGGCGCCACCTTGAATGGTTTCTAGAAGAATTCCGGCAGTTTTATTGGTTATTTTTTCTAAATCATCTTCGTTATTAAAAGTGATGAATTCTACATCGGGAATCAAAGGACGAAAAATTCGTTTGCGTTCTTCAAATCCCATTACGCTCATGGAACCCATGGTATTTCCATGATAGGCGTTGTGGCAAGAAATCAATTGACTTCGTCCTGTAGTTCTTCTGGCGAGTTTTAAAGCCCCTTCAATGGCTTCTGTACCGGAATTGACTAAATAGGTTTTGTCTAATGGTTTGGGTAGGAGTGAAGCTAGTAATTTGCAATATTCCACGGCTGGACTTTGCGAATATTCACCATACACCATCACGTGCGAATATTTATCTAATTGGTCTTTAATCGCCTGATTGACTCTTGGCGGCTGATGCCCGAGAGCACAAGCTGAAACTCCAGCGACAAAGTCTAAGTATTTTTTATTGTTGGTATCGAAAATATAGGAGCCTTTTGCGTACGAAACCTCCATTCCTAAAGGATAGGGAGACGTTTGGGCTTGGTATTTTATGAAATCGTTCAAGGCTTATGTTTGTTGATTTGATTGTTTTTATCTTGAAACTTGTCATTTCGACGAAGGAGGAATCTCATAACGAGAGCAACTGATGAGATTCCTCCTTCGTCGGAATGACAAATAGATGGGTTATATATTTCGGTAACTCTAAATGAAATCTGTAATCTGCAACCTACTTTTTCTTCTTCTTATCGTAATTCAATGTTTCCTTCCGGATCTTCATTGGAACATTCTTCTTGTCATTTTCAGCTTTCCCTTGTTTGACCAGTTTCTCGTTTTCTATATTTTCTTCGGGCGGGAAAATATCATCCTTTGATTTTATTCTTTCATCGCCACGCCAAAACAATGCCCGCAGTCTCCGGGCGTTTTCGGGCAAGTCTTTTTCGGGATAAATATCGCCGTCAATTTGCTTGAAAAAAGTAATAGTTTCTATGGCATTTTTATTAAAAATAATATTGATTTTGCTGCTCACGTTTTTGTTGATACCAATGAGATCGTGGGTTTCATTTCGCATATAATAAATAACTTCGGTATTTTTTATGATATCAACATCGTGGAGTTTTCCATCCTCGAATTTGCCGTAGAGATTTTGTCCTTTCACTTGGTTAAAACCTGTTCCGAGTGTATCTTTCGAGACCAGAAACGTATTGTTAAGCACTTTGAGCGAATCTAGTTTTTTGGTGGTATTGTTGCCAATAAGATGCATCACGTCGCCTGTAATTTGGCTATCTCCGTTCCAAAGAATGGGATTTCCTATCAGTTTTGTCAAGGCTGTTTTTGAGCTGGAATGAAGCGAATCGCATTTTCCGCTCATATCGATTTTATAAAAACGAACATTATTGTATGCCCGAATTATTCGGTTGCCTTCCGGACCTGTAACCATTAATTTCTTTCCGTGAATATAAACCGAATCGTTTTCGACAAAGTTAACTGCCACGGCTCTTTTGGTGACAAACATCGAATCCTGATTTTTGTAAATTTCGGCATAATGTCCTTTGACAATTCCACGATTTATGGAGTCGGTTATTTTTACATTCCGCGTTGCTGAGGCGAATTCTCTGTTTCGGTCATAATATAAACTATCGCCTTCAATCAAGCGGTCATCGTATCTGATATACGACTTTCGAAGAAAATGTGCCAGATTTTTTTTGGTATCATAAAACCCTTTTTCGGTATAAATATAATTGGCTTTACTAGTAATTGTCGATGGTCCAAAAAGGTATGAATGACCGGAATTGCTGTAGTAATCCAGGTGATTTGACTTGATAACGTATTTTGGATTCGTGATGGTAACCGCAGTCAGGAATTGGAATTTTTTTTCGGCAACAAAGTATTTTCCTGACTTGCTTTTCAGCGTATTATCTCTATTAGTAATCGTCCCATTCGAGTTGTAATAGACTTCTTGTGTATTTCGGTTGAAGTTAATAGTGTCTGTAGTCATAGTCGATTCTGGCGAACGCATAACGGCATCTCCAGTGGCAAACGCTTGTTTCATATTGCCATTGTATTCGGCATATTTGCTATTGAGATATAAAGTATCACCTTGGACTAATTGCACGTTTCCAAAGGCTTTTATGTAGTTTTCCTTTTGGAAATAATAGGCTTTGTTACAAGTCATAATCACGCCGTCGTGGTTGACACGCACATTACCGGTAAGTAATACAGCATCTGGGGCTTCCACTTGGTTTACATCAAAATAATCAGAATGTTCTACAAGGATTTTTTTTGGAGTTTGAGCCAAAAGGTTTTGGAAACTTAGAACTGCCAAACAACAACTTATGAAAAATAGTGATTTCTTCAATGGATTTATTTTTTGCCAAATTTAAGAAAAATGAAACAACCTGAATCCATATTATGATTTATTTATAACCATTCGAAAATGATTAATGCATCTTTTGATTGATTCTAAACTTATTAACAAAAAGGAATAATATTTCGTTGTAGTTCCAGTTCTAGTGAATAGTTTTAGATAAATCTTGAATAATTCTCAAATTGATAGCAAAAAAATATTAAATTTAGAGGTTGTTAATTAATTTGGATTTCATAATTAACAATAAAAACAAGTTAAAATAATTTTGTATGATGAAAAAAATAACTATTGTTGCAGGTATAAGCATATTACTTTTGGCGACAGCCTGTAAAACTTCAGCAATAAAAATGAACGCAGATAAGAAAGAGATTGTCTCAGAAAAGAAAATAGTTGTCTATCAGGTTTTTACCCGATTATTTGGCAACAAAAATACCACAAACAAACCTTGGGGAACCATTGAGGAAAATGGAGTAGGGAAGTTCAATGATTTTACTGACAAAGCATTGAGTGAAATTAAGGATTTGGGCGTCACTTATGTTTGGTACACAGGAGTTCCACATCACGCTTTGGTTCGCGATTATACTTCGATTGGTATTTCAAACGATGATCCAGAAGTGGTAAAAGGACGAGCAGGTTCGCCTTATGCGGTGAAGGATTATTATAATGTAAATCCTGATTTAGCAATGAATCCTGCGAATCGTTTGCAAGAATTCGAAGCTTTGATTGCTCGAACTCATAAAGCGGGATTGAAGGTGATTATAGATATTGTTCCCAATCATATTGCTCGAAAATATGAAGGAAAAAGTAATCCAAAAGGGGTGAGAGATTTTGGAGCTGATGATGATACTTCAGTAGAATATAAACGCGACAACAACTTTTATTATATTCCAAATACTCATTTTGACTTGCCTGACGGCACTCATCCTTTAAACGGTGAAAGTAATCCGCTTATTGATGGAAAATTCGACGAATTCCCTGCAAAATGGACAGGTAACGGTTCACGAAAGGCAAGACCAGATAAAAATGATTGGTACGAAACCGTGAAAGTAAATTATGGAATTCGTCCAGATGGTTCTAAAGATTTTCCAGAACTACCAGCTGGTTTTGACACCAAATCATATCAAGAACATTTTGATTTTTGGAAGGATAAAAGTGTGCCTAATTCTTGGATAAAATTCCGCAATATTGCGTTGTATTGGACTGCCAAAGGCGTGGATGGTTTTCGTTATGATATGGCCGAAATGGTGCCTTATGAATTCTGGAGTTATATGAATTCATCAATAAAAGTTAAAAATCCGGACGCTTTCTTAATAGCAGAAGTATATAATCCGAAAGAATATCGCAATTATATTCATCTTGGAAAAATGGATTATTTGTATGACAAAGTAGAAACATACGACCATTTGAAAGCGGTAATACAAGGAAAAACTTTGCCAGACGGACTTTCAGATATTCAATATCGAATGGCAGATATTGAGCATCATATGCTTAAGTTTCTAGACAATCATGATGAGCAACGATTAGCAAGTGATCAATTTGCCGGAACTGCAGAAAACGGAAAACCATTAATGGTAGTTTCGACAACAATAAGTACTGCACCAACAATGGTTTATTTTGGTCAGGAAGTAGGCGAAGCAGGAAATGAAGATGGCGGTTTTGGGACAAGTTCCAGAACTTCAATTTATGATTATGTTGGCGTTCCCAATCATCAACGTTGGATGAACGAAGGAAAATTCGATGGAGGACAACTTTCACAGGAAGAAAATGACTTGCGTGATTTTTATAAAAGATTGTTAAATTTCTCCATCAATAGTTCAGCTTTAATGGGGAAATTCCAGGAAATTCAAAACATAAATAGACAATCGACACAAGATTATGATGCCGGAATTTATGCTTACACCCGTTGGTCAGATTCTCAGAAGTTAATTATTGTGACTAATTTTTCTTGGCTCACTACAAGTAATTTCGAACTCAAAATTCCTGCCGACATCATACAAAAATGGAATTTAAAAGATGGAACTTATACAATTACGGATCAATTATATCACAAATACAGTGTTCAATTGCGAGTTGAAAATGGGGAAGGGAAAGCTCAAATTAGTATTGCACCTTCTGAATCGTTTATTTTTCAATTGTAATATAGCGAGTAAAATAAAAACGGACGCAATATCAATATTGGGTCCGTTTTTTTATTATTATAAGAAGCTGTTAAAATCTATTTGTTTCTAAAATAAACTGGGTTCCGGGATATTGTATTTCGGCATCATCTTCGGCAGTAATAAAAATTTTTGTGGGTTTAAATGCGGTAACGGTTTCAAATTCAGCTTTTAATTTTGACGAAATACATCGAGTGTCACTAATTATTTGTCCCATATTTTTTACCATTAACTCCTCAGTTTCCATCCAAACTATATACCTGTTTTTTGAAGGTTCCAATTTTTTCACTTCGGCTAATTCCTCTATTTTTATTTTAATCACATAATTTTTATTTTTGTCTTTTTTGATGGTAACGTAACCAAGTGCTGCGGGAACTACAGAAGACGTCAGGAATTTAATTTTTTTGACACATGAGGTAAATGAAAGTAGGAGAAATGCTGCTGATGCACTTAATAAAAAATATTTAGAAAGGAAATTTTTCATAGTACCTGAATTTTTTATATTAACTATTCGTACAAAGTTTGCCCTTTATTTCGCAATAGCTCTTATAAAAAATTATAAATAAGTTATGAAATTCACTGATTTATAAGGAGATTTTTTTCTACTTCCTCAAAGCTTCCTCATAATTTTCGGCAACTTTTTTCCAATTAATCACATTGAAAAAAGCATCTACATAGTTTTTTCTTTTGTATTGGTAATCAAGATAATAAGCGTGTTCCCAAAGGTCTAAAGCTAAAATTGGTTTTCCAGGAACTAAGGCATTTCTCATCAAAGGATTGTCTTGATTTTGTGTGCTTGTAATTTGAAGATTTCCTGAGCGATCCACAATTAACCAAACCCAACCTGAACCAAATTGTTTTGTGGCTTCGTCTTTGAATGCAGTGGTAAAATTGTCAAAAGAACCAAACTTTTTTGTGATGGTTGTTGCCAAAGTATCTTGTGGTTGTCCTCCGGCTTTTGGTGCCAAACATTTAAAATATAAGGAATGATTGTAATAACCGCCAGCATTATTTTTGATTTCGGCAACGCTTGGGTCTAATTTTGCTAGAACTTCTTCGATGGTGAGATTTTCTAGTGGTGTTCCTGCTATCGCTTTGTTCAGGTTGTTAGTATACGTCAAATAATGTTTGGAATAATGATTATCCATTGTTGATGCCGATATATTTGGTGCCAAAGCATCGTATGAATAAGGCAATTTTTCAAGTTGGAATGAGCCTTCACTGGCTTTGACGTCGTCAGGAACTCCCATTATAGCTGTTTTCTGTTCCACTTCCGGCAAGGGTACATCTACGACTTCAGTGTATTTTTTGTTATTACATGAAATTAATAATGTAAGCACTAGTAAATTTGAAATTAGGAAACTAATCTTTTTCATAATTAGAATTATTACAATAAGGAATTTATAATTTCTATGTATTGTTCTTTGGCATCTTCAACGGATAAATGGCTAATTTGAATCCAAGCATTGGTCTTGAAAGCATTTCTTAAATCATAACTTTCAGAATGATTATAGCTTAATGATCCGTATGTCGCCTGTTTATAAAATGCATAAAGTCTTAGTTGGACATCCTGGGGTAATGATGCCTGGGTCATTTGCGAAGCAATTTCAACAGCTTCCAGAAACCGTGTATCTAAGTCTTTGTGATTCATTCAGATTTTGTTGCAATAACAGTTTTGCCTCCAATAGCTTTTTGGTTTAGGACCACATTAATTGGCGTTCCCAAAGGTAAAAATATATCAACTCTGGAACCAAATTTAATGAAACCAGCGTCTTCAGCTTGCTTAACTTGCATTCCTTCTTTGGCATAATTGACAATTCTTCGTGCCAAAGCGCCAGCAATTTGACGATACAGTACTTCGCCAAAGGTTTTATTTTCGATTACAATAGTTGTTCTTTCGTTTTCCTCGCTTGATTTTGGATGCCAAGCTACCAAGAATTTTCCAGGATGATATTTGCTGAATTTTACGAGACCACTAAGAGCATAACGAGTTACGTGAACATTTAAGGGAGACATAAATATAGAAACCTGAATGCGTTTTTCTTTAAAATATTCGCCTTCATAAACTTCTTCAATTACAACAACTTTTCCGTCAACTGGAGCCAAAATTTCGTTTTCATTGAGAATAAAGTTGCGTTTTGGGTTTCTGAAAAATTGTAAAATGATAATCAATAACACAAATGTTGCTATTTGAATTGATTTTTGAATCCAATAGATATCAATGAATTTATCTGACAACAAAAGCATGACAGCAGTAAAAACAGTAGCTAATAATATAGATTGAGCGCCTTCTTTATGAAACATAGTTTAGAATTTGGTAAAATAAAAATATAATTGGTGCTACAAATATAACACTATCTAATCGATCTAGGATGCCTCCGTGGCCAGGCATAATTTTTCCGCTGTCTTTTACACCCGCAATGCGTTTAAATTTGGACTCGATTAAATCGCCTATAGTACCAAAAATCCCCACAATTAATGCGATTGAAATCCAAATCATAATGGATTTTTCGCTAAATTCTGGGCTTGCTTTTATATAATATTTTGAAATTATATAACCAGCCAAAATTGAAAAAACAATTCCTCCAATAAAACCTTCAATTGTTTTTTTTGGTGAAATTTTTTCAAATAATTTGTTTTTACCAATAGATTTTCCCACAATAAAAGCAAAGGTGTCATTTGTCCAGATGATAATAAATAATCCAATTATAATTTTAGGATTATAGTCTTTTATTCCGAAAGATATTTTTGTGATAAATATAAACGGAAGAATGATATATCCTAATAAGTATAAATATTTTGATGATATACTTGTATTTTGAATTTTGTCATAAAATAAAAATAATACACTCTTAATAGATACTACAAGAGATATTACTAATAATATAAGATCTAACTGTTTTGTGTTGATTGAAAAATCAAATTCAGTGTTAAATATTTTATTTATTGTATCCGTAGTAATTTTATTATAACAACTAAATAAAGTTACAGATGTATAAATTAATATTCCAAAAATAATGGAAGGTGTTTTGTTGATTTGAATTAAATTGCAAAATTCAAAGATTGCAATTATTAAAAATATTCCAAACAATATAAAAAAACTTTCAGACGAATACAGTATTGAAGCCAGCAATAAAATTATATATATAGCACCAGATATTGATCTCTTGAGTGTTTCATTCATACTATTGGTCTTCTAAAAGCAATAAATATAAATTCTTTGCAGTGCTACCATATTGAGTAAAGTCTTCCTCTTCTACTTTTTCGAAATATTTTATTGTTGTAATATTGGTTGGATAATCTCTAACGTACTTCTTTTTTATAACACTTAATCCGTCACTTTTTGTGCCAATAATTTGGCTGGTGGTAGCTAATACAATGATGTTGGCCGGAAGTTCGTTAGGTTTATGTTGCTTAATTTGTTTGGATGAAAACAATATAGATCCTTCTTCTGCAATCAGGTTTTCACAGTTAGCCAGAAGAAAAGAAGGATGTTTTGGTTTTTGATGCGTGATTTTATTTTCATCAAGCATATGAAAAAGTTCAGGGTCATAGCATAAAGCTTCTCTTTCGAACCAGTCATTTTCTTCCAGGATGTTTTCAAAATGATCTTTTACTTCAGCTTCATTTTCACAGTATAAAAATTTACCGCCATTTTTCTTAAAATTATAGATGAACTGCTCTTCTAGAGGTGCATCATTATCTGGAGAGAACTTGCTGAATTCATTATCTTTTTCCCCCTCAGAATCTGGGTTATTTGAACCAAAAAATTTTCTAAAAAGACTCATATTTTTTTATACTACTTGATAAACTATTTGAAAACGTCCAAAGATAAAAAAATCTTAATTCAAAAGTCACTTTTGAATTAAGATTTTAAAATAATATATGTTTACTCTTATTAAGAGACTACTTCTTCAAGATTTGAATCAAATGATCTTTTTCCGAATATTGTTTCTAAGTCATCTTTGAAAATTACTTCTTTTTCAATCAAGATGTCTGCAAGCTGATTTAATTTATCTTTATTCTCTTCCAATATTTTAATTGCTCTTTCGTATTGGCTTTCGATTAGCAAAGAAATTTCTTTATCGATTGTCTTAGCTGTTTCCTCAGAATAAGGTTTAGAAAAACTGTATTCACTTTGACCAGTTGAATCATAATAAGTAACGTTTCCAATTTTTTCGTTCAATCCATAAATGGTTACCATTGCACGAGCTTGTCTGGTTACTTTTTCTAAATCACTCAATGCGCCAGTTGAAATTCTGTCGAAAGTTACTTTCTCAGCAGCTCTTCCTCCCATAGTGGCACACATTTCGTCGAGCATTTGATCAGTTCGAACAATCAAGCGTTCTTCTGGTAAATACCAAGCCGCTCCAAGGCTTTGTCCTCTTGGAACAATCGTTACTTTTATCAATGGCGCTGCGTGTTCCAGCATCCAGCTTACTGTTGCGTGACCTGCTTCGTGAATCGCAATAGCTTTCTTTTCGTCAGGAGTCACGATTTTATTTTTCTTTTCAAGTCCACCAACAATTCTGTCTACAGCATCTAAGAAATCTTGTTTGTCAACAGCAGTTTTGTTGTTTCTTGCAGCAATCAAAGCGGCTTCGTTACATACATTGGCAATATCAGCACCTGAAAAACCAGGAGTTTGTTTGGCCAAAAAGTCAGTATCTAGACCTTCAATTTTTTTCAAAGGAGCGAGGTGAACTTTGAAAATTTCTGCACGTTCGCGAATGTCCGGTAAGTCCACAAAAATTTGTCTGTCAAAACGACCTGCCCGCATCAAAGCTTTGTCAAGGACATCAGCTCTATTTGTTGCGGCTAAAACAATCACATTCGAATTGGTTCCAAAACCGTCCATTTCGGTAAGTAATTGGTTCAACGTATTTTCACGTTCATCATTTCCGCCTGACATATTATTTTTTCCTCTGGCTCTACCCACTGCATCAATTTCATCAATAAAGATGATAGCTGGAGCTTTTTCTTTGGCTTGCTTGAATAAATCACGCACTCTTGAGGCACCAACTCCAACAAACATTTCCACAAAATCAGAACCTGATAAAGAGAAAAATGGAACTTGAGCTTCGCCTGCAACGGCTTTTGCCAATAGGGTTTTTCCAGTTCCAGGAGGACCAACGAGCAGTGCGCCTTTTGGAATTTTACCGCCCAGATTGGTATATTTTTCGGGATTCTTGAGGAATTCCACGATTTCTTGTATTTCTTCTTTTGCACCTTCTAAACCTGCAACATCTTTGAAAGAAGTTTTAATATCTGTTTTTTCGTCAAAAAGCTTGGCTTTCGATTTCCCAATATTGAAAATTTGGCCACCACCACCACCGCCACCGCCAGACATTCTTCTCATTATGAATATCCAAACTCCAATGATAATGATGATTGGCAATAGACTTACGAAAATATCAGTCCAATTGTTTTTTGGTAAAAAATTAAAATCTTTTAATTTTCCTTCGGCAACCGCTTTCTCCAATTTGGTTTGAAAAAGTTGATCGTTACCAATGATAAAAGTGTAATGAGGCCCTTTATTTGGACGGTCTAAAATATCTTTTGCTACTTTTTTATTGGCTGACTCTTTCAAGGCAGCAGCAGTAAGATATACTTCGGCTTCCACTTTATTGTAAACAATTACTTTTTCAATTTGCCCTTTTTCCAGATAGGCATTAAAATTTGAAGAGGTTAATTGCGCAGGTTCTTGAAAACTTGAACCGCCTGTAAAAAAGCTTATGGTCAAGAAAACCAATAATATTGCGGTATAAATCAACCAAGGACTAACTTTAAATTTATTCGAATTTGGATTATTATCTTTTGCCATTAGAGGTGTATTTCTTTAGTATTTATTCTCGATTTTGGTAATTTTGGCATCGCCCCAAAGACTTTCGATGTTATAATATTCTCGAATGTGTTTTTGGAAAACGTGAACCACAATGCTAACATAGTCCATAAGAACCCATTCGGCATTATCAGATCCTTCTACATGCCAAGGTTTGTCTTTTAATTCTTTTGAAACTGTTTTTTGAATGGAGTTAACAATTGCGTTAACCTGAGTGTTTGAATTTCCGTTACAGATAACAAAATAGTCACAAACGGCGGTGTCTATTTCTCTTAAATCCAGAATATCGATGTCATTTCCTTTTACTTCTTCTATTCCCTTGATGATGTTTGCTAGTAGAACATCATTATTTATAATCTTTTTAGCCATGAATTATTTTTAAATAAGTTTGTAAAGTTACCATTTTTTGTGATTATTTTTGAACCTTAACATAATATTAAATTCTGTTCCACAAATAACTTCCTATGAAACTAATCAAACTCGATGCCATAGATTCTACAAACGAATTCCTAAAAGGATTATCGAGCAACCAAATACTAGAAAACTTTACTGTTGTTACTGCCGAAAGTCAAACAAAAGGCAAAGGACAAATGGGTTCTGTATGGGATTCTGAGCCAAGTAAAAACTTAATAATGAGTGTTTTGATTAAGGATTTTACAATAAATATTAACCTAATTTTTGATGTCAATATTGCGGTTTCCATCTCGATAATTCAGGTGTTAGATGGGTTGAACATTCCTGAATTAAGTATTAAATGGCCAAACGACATTATGTCATATAATAAAAAGATAGGCGGAATCCTTATTGAAAACAGTATTAAAAGTGATGGAAGTATTAATTCTATTGCTGGTTTGGGTTTGAATATCAATCAAATGAATTTTGATAATTTACCAAAAGCATCTTCATTAGCTCTAATTTGCAACACCACTTTCGATAAAGAAGAAATTCTTTTGAAGATTGTCGAAAAGTTGGAACAAAATATACAGTCTTGGAATCAAAAATCAAATTCATTGTGGAATAAATATACAAATAAACTCTTCAAGATTGGAATTCCTATGCCATTCGAAGACCAAAATAAGCAAAATTTTATGGGAATTATTCAAGGTGTTTCTCCAATTGGAAAACTCAAAATTCTTTTGGAAAATGATTCGGTTTCTGAATTTGATATTAAGGAAATTCAGATGTTGTATTGATAGCAAAAAATACTATTATTTGTCAATTCGATGCAGGAGAAATCACATTTGTTGCTCTCGATATGAGATTTCTCCTATCGTCGAAACGACAAATTTAGAAGAATATAATATTAAAGTTTCGACATGTTAACAGCCAAAGTTTCGATAAATTTCGAAATTGGTCCTTTTATCATCATACCCATCATTGCATTAAATTCACCTTCAAAAAGTAATTGTACATTAGACGAATTATCAGAAACCGAATTAATATCAGCAACCAAAGTAAAAGGCAATTTATCGCTTGCAGCGCCAAGAACTACTTTTTTTGGAGCTATTTTTTCTTTCATTTTTAGTTTTATTTCCGGCATTCCTTTTAATCCAAAAATAAAAGCATCGTCACCGATAACTTCAAATTTTGCAATATTTTCTGGCATTAATTTTTCGAAATTTCTTACATCGGTTAATAAATCAAATAATTCTTGTGCTGATTTTTCAACAGTAACTTTGGGGCTTTCTAAGTTCATTTTTTTGTCATTGCGAGGAACGAAGCAATCTAATCCTCAATTTATTATTTGTTTTTTTCTATATTTTAAACCTGTACACTCCAAGTCGATGGACTCGAATTCCATTCTCTTAATGTTTGTTCTTCTTCTTCGGATATGTACCTTTTGGCAACTGCTAAGTCTAATAAATTTTGATAATTGCTCAAAGTAAATAAGTCAACATTGGCATTTTTAAAGTTTTCTTTGGCAACATCAAAACCATAAGTGAAGATTGCAGCCATACCTTTTACGTTTGCTCCGGCAGCGCGCAAGGCTTCCACAGCAAGCAAACTACTGTTTCCGGTGCTAATCAAATCTTCAACAATTACCACATTTTGACCTTTTTGAAGAAAACCTTCTACTTGGTTTTGTCTCCCGTGTTTTTTAGGTTCCGGTCGAACATAAACAAAAGGTAATCCTAAACTTTCGGCAACTAAAATTCCAATTCCAATCGCTCCTGTAGCTACACCGGCAATAACATCTGGCTTTCCGAATTGTTTTTCGATGTTTTTCGAAAATTCATCCCGAACATAATTTCTTATGAGCGGAAACGACAGAATTAAACGGTTATCACAGTAGATTGGTGATTGCCATCCCGAAGCCCATGTAAAAGGATTTCTTGGATTCAATTTAATTGCATTTATTTGCAAAAGCAATTCGGCAGTTTTCTCGGCAGTATCTTTATTAAATATCATAATACAAATGTATAAAGTTTTTGTGAACGACAAACCACTTTTTTTGACAAATGAAATCTC
>NZ_JAYWCK010000156.1:0-6060 GCF_043780635.1 Flavobacterium sp. | reverse complement strand
AATTCAAACACGCGGTGGCTGCAGTTGTGCCGGAACCTATGGTCATTATTTATTGAATGTAAATGAAGAAACCTCTCATAATTTGGTTTGCCAAATCGATTCCGGAGATTTAACTTTAAAACCCGGTTGGATCAGAATGTCGATTCATCCTACGACTACAAATGAAGAAATTGAGTTTGTTTGCAACAGCATAAAAGCATTGGCAGAAAATCACGAAGCTTGGTCTAAAGATTATAATTATGATAAAAACTCTAATGAATTTGTCCACAAAAATGCAAAACCATTTGAGAAAGAATTAGTGGAGGAGTGGTTTAAAATCTAAAAAAGTCAGCAGATTTCAGTTCGCAGACCGCAGAAAAAAAAGATAGCAGGTTGCAGATTTCAGTTCGCAGAAAAAGAAGTCGGCAGATGGCAAAACGCTAATTTAGAATGAGTTTGTATTTTTTAATGTATTCTAAAATCTAAAATCTAAAATGTTAAATCTGCAGCCTTAAATCTGCAATCTGCAATCTGCAATCTGAAACCTGCAATCTGCAACCTGAAACCTGCAATCTGAAACCTGCAATCTGCAACCTGCAACCTACCTCTTGTGTTTCCAGCGTTTATGTGTCCATAAATAATATTCAGGAGATTCATAAATTTGTTGTTCAACTAATTTAAGGAATTTATCGGTGATTTCATAATTGGGTACTTCTTTTACATTTTCCGAAATGACTTCAAAGCTAGCTTGATAATACCCTCGTTTTACTTTTTTTACTTTCAGGAAAATTACATTCATATCATATTTTTTCGACAACATTTCAGCTCCGGTATGCACGGGAACTTCTATTCCCATAAATTTTTGCCAATGAAAAGCAGAAGAAAGTCTTGGTGATTGATCGCTTGCGAATCCATAAATAGACAACAATTTGTTTTTGTTATTTGTAATGATAGTTGGAATAGTATCTTTAGTAGTGATGAGTTCGGCTTTGAATCTTGATCGAATAGTACGCACTAATTTGTCAAAATAAGGATTGGCTATTTTTTTATAAATGGCAAAAGCACTAAAAGTTACGTAGGCATTCATCGAAATTACCCATTCGTAGCTTGCATAATGTGCCAGCATCATTGCGATGCTTTTATCTTGTGCTTCCAGTTTTTTATAAACATCCAGATTGGTGACCACAAATCGTTTTCTTATTTCCTTTTTTGAAATTGTCATCGTTTTTATCATTTCAAGAAACATATCACACAAATGACGGAATGATTTTTTTTCGATAAATAATCGTTCCTGAGCAGATAAATTAGGGAATGCCAATTCCAAGTTTTCCCGAACTGTTTTTTTGCGATAACCTATTACATAATAAACGATTATATATACAAAATCAGAAAATAAATATAATAATGGAAAAGGCAACATCGAGATGCACCATAAAATGGGATAAGCTATGAGGTAAAGTATAAAGCGCATTAAATAAATATTTCAACAAATATAATTCAAAAAATCCTTTCAGTTGTTAGTTTAGAACTCTTGTTCTGTTTTTATAACCATAAATATTAATTAGATTTACACTTTAAAAAATATCCAAATTATTTATGAGCACTATTTTAATTGTAATTATTGCTGCCACTATTTTATTCAGTTTAAAAGGATTTAATGATCTGGCTTTTTTTAGGAAGTACGAATTTCACATTGGAAGCATCCGAGCCGGAGAACAAATTAGGATGATTACTTCTGGTTTTTTACACGGAGATATGGGGCATTTGTTTTTCAATATGTTTACGCTTTATATGTTTGCTCCTGTAGTAATTAACTATTTTGGGAGCGCTTCTTTTTTATTAATTTATATGGGAAGCCTTATTTTTGGTAGTTTACTGACTTTGTTGATGCATAAAAATGAGTATAGTTATAGAGCTATTGGAGCTTCTGGAGCTGTAACTGGAATTTTGTATTCGGCGATTTTGATAGATCCCAGCATGAATTTATACCTGTTTTTTATTCCCATTCCCATTCCTGCCTATCTTTTTGGCATAGGCTATTTGTTGTATTCTATTTATGGAATGAAAGCCAAGAACGACAACATTGGACACACGGCTCATTTTGGAGGTGCTATAGGCGGTTATTTGATAACATTATTGAAAGAACCTGTCATGCTTGTAGACAATACCTTTATGGTGGTTCTTTTGGCCATTCCCATCATCATCCTTTTTGTGTTGGCAAAATTGGGAAAGCTGTAAATTGGCACAAGTTTTGAATAGAGATTTTAAAAACAAACTAAATATTAACAAAATGAAAAAAGCAATACTGATTCTTGCCTTATTATTTATGGCAATGTCTTACTCACAGGAGCAAAAACAAGTTCCAATGATTAATGTGTCTGGTGAAGGAAAAGTAAAAACAGCACCAGATCAAGCTTCGATTTCGATTTCAATTGAAACAAAAGGCACAAAGGCAGATGATGTTAAAAAGGAAAATGACAAGAAAATGGATGCCATTTTAAAATTCATCAAAAAATCTAATATTGCAAAAGAAGATTTTCAAACACAGCGTGTTTCTTTAAATCCAAATTATGATTACGAAAAAAAGAAACACAATTATATAGCAACCCAATCTGTCCAGATTTTATTGAAAGATTTGTCAAAGTATGACGTATTGATGGAAGGCTTGGTTGATGAAGGAATTAACAGAATTGACAATGTAGAGTTCAAGTCTTCAAAAATGAAGGAATTACAGTCTGATGCGAGAAAGTTGGCTATAAAAGACGCAAAAGCAAAAGCTGAAGATTTTGTTTCCGTATTGGGACAAAAAGTTGGCAAAGCCATATTGATATCCGATAATTCACAAAACTACAATCCACCAGCTCCCCGAATGATGTATGCTATGAAATCTACTGCAATGGACGAATCAGCTCCAAGAGAAACATTGGCAGTTGGCGAAATAGAAATTACTGCAAATGTAAGTGTGAGCTTTATTTTGGAATAAAATAAAAGCCGTATTAAATTATAAGACTTCCGCTAAGCGGACTATATTTCCAAGACATAAACGTTATAAAAAACTTTACCACGAATTACACAAATTTTAACAAATTTTCAAAAAATTTAAACTGGAATTCGTGCCAATTTGTGTAATTCGTGGCTAAAATAATTAACAATGTAAGGGATAGTCATATTAAAAAAAACACATTTTTAATGAAGCGAGCTTCTTAAAAATGTGTCATTTATTTTTGTGGGGAGAGCAGAATTAGCTTCGTCCCTCCTGCAAAGCTAGGCTTTGAAAATATTGACTAGTCCTAAATAATCTGTATCGATTATTTAGGACTAGTCATATATTTATTCGTGGGGAGAGCAGGATTCGAACCTGCGAAGTTCACACAGCAGATTTACAGTCTGCCCTCGTTGGCCGCTTGAGTATCTCCCCAGAGGCTTATTTGTGGTAAGCGGTTGCAAATATAAAAACTGTTTGCAGGTTTCCAAAGGATATTTACACTTAATTTTAGTATAATTTGCAACGCGTTGGAATTGAATAAACTAAAAAAAATCTCCACAAGGGAGATTTTTTATTAGTATAAACTAAGTGTATTATTTAGATAAAAGTTCCAATATTTTTGCTCGAAGTTCCGCTCCTCTTAAATTTTGTGCAACCACTTTACCTGATGCATCGAGTATAAAAGTAGAAGGAATTTCCTGAACTCCATATTGAGCTACAATTGGCTCATCCCAAAATTTTAAATGCGAAACCTGTGTCCAGATCAATTTATCTTTTGCAATGGCTTCTTTCCATTTCGCAGCATCTCTGTCTAAAGAGACCCCAACAATATTCAATCCTTTAGAGTGAAATTCCTTGTAGATAGCCACCACATTTGGGTTTTCAGCTCTGCAAGGAGCACACCATGATGCCCAAAAATCTACAATAGTTACTTTGCCTAAGCTTTCTTTTAGGCTGACTAGTTGCCCTTCAGGGTTAGGAGCCGAAAAATCTGAACTTCATTTAGCGTTACCGGCAGCTGGATTTGCAGCACCAGATGGTGTTGTACCAACTGAAGGCATTTTTGCTTCTTTGATTTTCAATTGTATTGCTTTACCAGGTTTTGAATTTTTTAACGACTCATCCAAGCTTGCATACAATTTTTCTATTTTTTTAATATCAACAGCAGGATCGTTCATCATTCCTTGGATAATTAAGGCACTTATGAATGATTTCGGATGCGTTTCTGCGTAGGTGTCATATTTCTTTTTAGATTCTGCAGTTACCCCTTCTTGAATTTTACTGAATTCTTTCATTAATTTATTAATAACAGCAGTGTCTTTAGCTTGTTGTGCCTGATTCATCAAAGCAGTGTTATTTTTTTGGAAATCCATTAAACTTTTTTGTAGTTTAATAAGTTCTTCATTGAACTTAACAAATTCATCATTGTTGTATGTTCCGGAAAGTTTAGATTTATTAATACTGTCTTTGTTTATTTCAATAATAATATCTCCATTTTCTAAGATAAAAGGAAATTTCCCATTTGCTCCTTCAAGTTGCAACATGTAAAAAGCGGGTTCAGTAACTTTTCCTTTTATTTCAAATTTACCATTCTCTACTTTTACAGTATCTACTGCCATCAATCCCATACCAGAAGCATCTTGGGTTTCCATTATTATGGTTTTGCCGTTTTCAACTCCTTTTGCTGTACCAGAAATAGTGTACTTGTCTTTGCTACAAGAAATTAAAAATACAGTAGCCGTAAGTAATAAAATTATTTTTTTCATTATAAATTAGTTAAATGGTTTAAGTCTGCAAAAGTATTTAAATTTATAAAATATCAATAATTTTATGACTTAAATTTTTGTTATAGTTTTATATTTATATTTAAGAGGATTTAACCAAATGTATCAAGTGAGTTTAAGGCACTTAAACTTTGTCATTTTTAGAAAACAGTACCCAGTAGATACGAAAGAAATTGATGTGAATTTGAAGCTTTTTCTAGCTTACGGAGGAATTGTATTTTAACTCGCATTGCTGAATACAGGACTCAGCATGCTCAATCTCATTTAGTGTAATTCTGATATCCATATTTACGGTTCTTAATTCTTTATGCAAAATGGCACTTGAAAAATTAGATTCTAGTTTGAGATTTATTTCCGCTTTTTGTTCTTCTAGTATAACAAGGGTTTCTTTTGCCTTTTTATATTGCGATTTGAATAGGTTACAAGGGTCTTCCATAAAAAAAATATTTTTAAAATCATATTTAGGGATGGCTAACTTACTCAAAATAAAACTTCTAGACAATACTTGTCTTGTTTTTTCGATAGAAAACAAAAAAACACCCCTGAAAGGAGTGTTTTTAAATATAAATCTAAAAAAATCTAATCTTGGTTGATGGTTTTTCTCCAAGTAAAAGAATTTAATATGTGTCTTTTTGCAAATCTTCCTGGAGAATCAGCATTTACCATTTTCACATAAGTTGCTTTTGGCACGCTTATATATTCGTAAACACTTCCGTTTGAAAAATTAATTATCAAACGTCCTTCAACAAATTTATAATCAGAAATTGTTGATGTTGCAATAGTTTCTGTGTATTCAGGTAAGTTCTGTTTAATGGTTTCAGGATTGATACTTACCAAAAAGTGGTAGGCTTCAATAATTTTTTTACTGTTTTCTTCTGCTTCTTTCAAACCAACATCATTTCCCTGAAATTTGTCAGGATGTGCTTCTTTCATCGCATTGCGATAAATGGTTTTTAAATCTTTTAGTTCTGCAGTTCTGTCTACATTTAGCAACTTTCGGTATTCAACGATTTTTTTCATAAAAAGGTAACTTGTTGTCTTTTAATATGAAACCAATAAAATGGGATTTCAAAATCGACAATTTTTTGCAAAGGTACACTTTTTTTTAAGTTTTTAGTTTTTGACCAAAAAAAAATCAAAAAATAGACTTGTCCAATCTATTTTTTGAGAGAATATAAAGTATGAATACGGGCTATTGTTGCGGCTTATTGTTTGCTTTATCAAAGTTTTTAGACTTCTTCGGATATTTATTATAGTTAATATCACTTGGATTTTCAATGACAGATTTGATAGTAATCCAATCGCCAAGTT
>NZ_JAYWCK010000155.1:0-9711 GCF_043780635.1 Flavobacterium sp. | reverse complement strand
GTGTTGCATTCTTAAAAATACGAAAAAACCTGCTTTTGAACAACTATTTTACTATATTTGTTTATGCTAAACGGAAGTTTTTTCACAGTCTGACGTTAGTGGCAATTGGCTCTCGAATCTGCAAAAAAAATGCATATAAAATAATTAGGTTGTTACAAATAAAGTAATAACTTTGTGGTCACTAAATAATATTATTATGGACATTTCAATTATACCAATCGGAAACTCTAAAGGAATTCGTTTATCGAAAACCTTACTTGAAAAATATAATATAACTGACAAAGTTGAACTCATTCTTGAGAAAGGTTATATCATTCTTAAACCCAAATCAGAACCAAGAAATGGTTGGGAAAAATCATTCAAGAAAATGCACGAAAATGGAGATGATAAATTATTGATTAACGATATCTTTGAAGACGAAAATCTTGAAGAATGGATTTAAAACAATATCAAATCGTTTTAGTAAATCTTGATCCAACTGTTGGTAGTGAAATGAAAAAAACGCGACCTTGTGTTGTTATTTCACCAAATGAAATGAACAAATATTTGCAAACCATTGTCGTTGCACCAATGACAAGTAGTTCAAAAACTTATCCAACGAGAGTTGAGATAAATCACGATAAGAAAAAAGGCTGGATTGTTTTAGACCAAATCAGAACTGTTGATAGACAAAGAATAATCAAAGTATTAGGAAATTTGACAGAAAAGGAAACTGCAAAAGTAAAAGATGTTTTACGTGAAACTTATGTAGATTAAAAACAATAACTGCCGCCAACACATGCTAAAACTCAAGGCTAGTTTTTCGGTAAATTGTTCGTCTTATTTTCCTATTTTTGTTTTCTCCTAGTGAAGAAAACTCAGTTCCCAAGCCGCCACGAGCTCTATCATGGGAACATTAGCGGTAAGCAGAACAAACTAGACTATGAACAATACAAATTCAAATAAACCAAGAAAACAACATTACTGGTTTTAGCCATTACAACATCGTATCATCTTCAAAATATGTAATTTATACTTATGAAAAATATATCCTCGCTATTAAAAACTATTGTTTGCTTTTTTTTCTTTTTGGTGCTTACATCTAATATACAGGCACAAAATGTTGGGGCAAGCGAAATTATTAATACCGAAAAAATGTACGACCTACATTTTACGGATGCCAAAAGAGATTCCATGGTGAACCAGCTGAACGCTAACCTGCAATTATATCGATACCTGCATGGGTTCAATTTAGCAAATAGTGTTCCCCTTCCAAACTGGTTTGATCCTGTATTGCCAACAATGACATTCAATACCAAACAACAGCCCATTAACTGGAATATTCCTGCAGGTGTTGTAATGCCTGCTGATACAAACCAATTGGCGTTTTATTCTATTGCCCAGTTGTCTTCATTGCTCAGGCATCATAAAATTACCTCCGTGCAATTAACCCGGTTTTTTATAAACCGTTTGAAAAAATATGGCGACACATTGCATTGTGTTATCAGTCTTACGGAACAAATTGCCATGGAGCAGGCTAAACGGGCCGACGAGGCATTTGCAAAAGGCATTTATAAAAGTCCGCTGCAGGGTATACCTTATGGGCTTAAAGATCTGTTTGCAGTAAAGGGTACCCGAACCACTTATGGCACGCCGCCTTTTCAAGACCAGGTAATAGATGAAGATGCATTCGTGTACCAGCAACTGGAAAAGGCTGGCGCAGTATTGATCGCAAAATTATCTATGGGAGAGCTTGCGATGGATGATATATGGTTTGGCGGACAAACTAAAAACCCCTGGAATTTACAACAAGGTTCTAACGGTTCATCTGCGGGCGCCGCATCGGCAACCGTTGCAGGATTGGTGCCATTTGCCATTGGTACTGAAACCTACGGCTCTATTGTAGCTCCTTCTGCGGTTTGTGGTGCAACTGGTTTGCGGCCTACATTTGGCAGTGTTGCCCGAACCGGCGGAATGAACCTTGCCTTTACCTCCGACCGTATTGGGCCTATTTGCCGTAGTGCTGAAGATGCCGCAATGGTATTTGCTTCTATACACGGTAGTGATGTATATGACCGGGCCTCACGAACAATGCCTTTTAATTATACGGGTACTATTGATCTCAAAAACATAAAAGTGGCGTATGCAAAAAACTACATTGATACCTTGCCCGATAACAGTGCAGAAAAAGCTGTTATTAAAACGTTGCAGGATGCTGGTGTGCAGGTTATGGCTATCGATTTTCCCTCCAACCTACATACGAATGACTTGCTAACAACCATTTGGGCTGCGGAATCAGCTGCGGCTTTTGACCCTCTTACAAGGTCGGGTAAGGATAGCCAAATGGTACAGCAATGGCAAAGCCGCTACCCGAACCAGTTGAGGAGTGCACGGTTTATTCCGGCTGTTGAATATCTTACTGTATGCCGTTTGCGCTACATGGTTATGCAGCAGGCTTTTCCATTATTGAGCAAGTACGATATTATCATTGTGCCAAGTATGGCTGATGAGCCTATGGCACTCACCTGCCTTACAGGTAATCCTTGTATCACATTGCCGGCTGGCATAGCGTCTTCCGGTGGTGCACCACCCAGCATTACTTTTCTAGGTGGTAAATTATATAGTGAGGCAATAATAGCTGCGTTCGCCAAAAAGTTTCAGGAGCTAACCCATTACGAGCAGCAGCAACCGCCCTTGTTTACAAAGTGAACCACAACTCTTTAACGAAAGGCTGATACTCCCACCTAGCGCGCGTTTGTTAGTTTTTCTGGTGCTCGTTTGCGACAAGTACCAGATGGAATTTTTTGCAATGTAAATGTCGAACCTTTGTGGTAATATATCTTGAAGAACCGCGTTATAAACGCTTTTTTTAGTATACAAAAGTAAGTAGGTACTCGTCGTAGACGAGCGCCAGATGGGAATGCAAATAAAAAATCATATTGTAATACACGAAGAAAAATACGGCAGTAAATATCGTTGAACATAAAAAAAACAGCAGTTAACAGCGGTTTTAAGAAATTGGGGTTTTAGGGCTTAATTTAAAGTTTGTTTTGTACTTTTGATTTTCAGTGCATTAGCGAAAGTTTCGTGCTTACAAATTCCCAACTTCTTAAAGTCGAGAATGTTATAGGTAATTTTGACAGACCACAATTTATGACACGGAAGACTTTAATTTTGTTAGGTTTTATTTCACTAAAATTCATACTGCAATTTTTGCTGTTAAGTAGTGAATATAATTTACAGAGGGACGAATATTTACATCTTGACCAAGCAAATCATTTGGCTTGGGGTTATCTTTCTGTCCCACCTTTTACTTCTTGGACGTCTTACATTATTCAATTACTCGGCAATTCAATTTTTTGGATTAAGTTATTCCCTGCCTTGTATGGTGCATTGACAATTTTTATAGTTTGGAAAGCCATAGAAGAATTAAATGGAAACCTTTTTGCTTTGATTTTAGGTGCAACTTGTGTTTTATTTTCTGCACTTTTGCGACTAAACATTTTGTATCAACCCAATTCTTTTGATGTTTTAAGTTGGACAGTTTTATACTTCATATTCCTAAAATATATCAAAACCGATAATTTAAAATGGTTGTATGTAGGAGCGACAGTATTTGCAATTGGTTTTTTGAATAAGTACAACATTGTTTTTCTCTTAATTGGGCTTTTACCTTCATTGTTGCTAACAAAGCATCGGAAAATATTTTTAAAACCCAGTCTATATTTTGCCGTTTTATTAGGCTTGGTTCTAATTTCACCTAATCTTATATGGCAATACAATAACAATTTTCCAGTCTTTCACCACTTAAAACAATTGGCAGAAACTCAATTAATAAATGTAAATAGATTTGACTTTTTGAAAAATCAATTACTCTTTTTTATAGGGTCACTAATAGTAGTCTTTGCATCATTTTATGCTTTACTTTTTTACAAGCCTTTCAACAAGTATAGACCATTCATTTACTCTATCCTCTTTACTTTAACAGCTTTTATTTACTTTAAGGCAAAAGACTATTATGCCATTGGCATTTACCCAATTTACATAGCTTTTGGTTCTGTTTATCTTTCAGACATTTTAAAAGACGGTTGGAGAAAATGTTTACAACCAGTTGTCATTGCAGTTCCCATAATTTTATTTATTCCAATTTATAATGTTGCTTTTCCAAATAAAAAACCTGAATACATTATTCAGCATTCAGAAAACTACAAAAAATTGGGTATGCTACGTTGGGAAGATGGCAAAGACCATTTATTACCACAGGATTTTGCAGATATGCTTGGTTGGAAAGAATTAGCCTTAAAAGTAGATAGCGTTTATTTAAGTTTACCAAACAAAAATAATACACTCATTCTTTGCGATAATTATGGTCAGGCTGGGGCAATCAATTATTACACACAACAAAAAATAAAAGCAGTTTCGTTCAATGCTGACTATATAGATTGGTTTGACTTAACTAAAAATTATGAAAACTTAATCAGAATTAAAGAATCAAATGAAACAGATAATGAACTTAAAGAAACATCGCCATTTTTTGAAGTTTCATTGATTGCAGGTTCTATTACAAACAAATATTCAAGAGAATACGGAACTTCAATTTTTGCTTTTATTGGTTCAAAAATTGACATTAACAAGAGAATTAAAGACGAAATTGACGAGAAGAAAAACTACCGCTAACAGGGGTTTTGCAATAGTGGGCTTTAGTGCTAAATTTGAACAATCGGAATTCTAATAAACATTTGTGCTTTTAATTCCCCACGATAGCAAAGCTCCAAACCGTTAGCCTAATTTATTACCAAAAAGAGTTTATGAGTACTCACAATTATTCATAATATTACTGGCTTTTAAAATTCATAACAAACCTTCTCTTTCCTAAAATAAATCCTAAAGAAAGCTTTAATTTTGGGTAGAAATTGATTTCTAGAAGTCATTAAGAAGTAGGAAATTGCGTCTTAATAAAAAGGGGTTCTTAGATAAAATGACTATAAATAATGGATTTTCTTTGTATTTTGAGCAAGCTTTACTATCTTTCGAACTCGAAAAAAATAATGAACCCTTACACATTGAAAAAATGTTAGAAGAAACGAATGATAACCTGCTTGAAGCAGATGGAAAATTAGAAAATAAATCGATGGAAATCGTACAATCTGAAACAGAAGTTTTAGAAGAAATTGAAACAATTGAACCAAGTAACAGCGAGATTGCTACAGAAATCACAGAAAATATCGAAACACTTTCTGAAGAAATTTCAACAGAGGCTGATGTTATTATTGAAACCGAAAATCAAACCGTCTTGGATTCTGAAACTCCAGTTTTAGAAGAAATAGAAATAGTTGAGCCTAGCAATAGCGAAGAAACTGAATTGGTAGAAGAAAATAGTACCACCGTTTCTGATGGAGAACTAGCAGAAACCAATACTATTATCGACGCCATTGCCGATACAAATGCAGAAGAAAGTGAAGATGAAACGCTGAAAGAACGTTATAATATTCCAATGCTCGATTATGATGCTTTGTCTTTAGAGGCCTTAGTTGACGAATTGGAAAACTTAGTCACTAATGAAAAAGTGATGTCAGTTAAGGATCACGTCGAAGAAATTAAAAAATCATTCTTAGCAAAATACTACCATCTTTTAGAGGAGAAAAAAGAGGAATTTCTCGCTGAGTCCCAAAGCAATGGGACTGACATAAATGAAGAATTTCAATATAGCTCTCCAACAAAAGCAAAATTTGACCAGTATTATTCGCTGTTCAGAGACAATAAAAATACGCATTTCAAAAGTTTGCAAACGAATTTGAAAACTAACCTGGAAAACCGATTGGCGATTGTCGAGGAATTAAAAGAGTTAATCAATCCGCAGGCAAACATTAAAGATACCTTGAAACATTTTAATGATTTAAGGGAACGTTGGAAAAATGCGGGAGCAATTCCAAAAGACAAATACAACCACGTTTGGAACAATTATCATTTTCACGTTGAAAACTTCTATGACTATTTACACTTAGACCGAGAAGCGCGCGACCTTGATTTTAAACACAATCTAGAGCAAAAACAAAAAATTGTGGCTCGTGTTGAAGAATTGGTTAGCGAAGCTGATATCAACAAAGCTTTCCGAGAATTACAAGATTTACATAAAATCTGGAAAGAAGATATTGGTCCGGTTTCGAGAGAACACCGTGACGAAATTTGGAACAAGTTTAGCGATTTGACCAAACAAATGCACGACAAACGCGAAGTTTTGTTTGAAAATTTAAGAGGAACAGAACTTGAAAATTTAGAAAAGAAAAAAGAAATTATTGCCAAAATTGAAGTCTTGGCTACCGAAAAAGTAAATGCTCATTCGCAATGGCTAGGCCAAATAGAAAAAGTGGAAGCTTTGAGAACTGCCTTTTTCTCTGCCGGAAAAGTTCCATCGGAAGTAAATGAGGAAACTTGGGGAGCTTTTAAAACTGCTGTTAGAAATTTTAATTCTTTTAAAAACTCGTTTTATAAAGACATTAAAAAAGACCAAAACAACAATTTAAGCAAAAAATCTGCGCTAGTAACCAAAGCCAAAGAATTACAAGAAAGCACCGACTTTGCGGTGACTACTCCTATAATGAAGCAAATTCAGGAAGAGTGGAAACAAATAGGACATGTTCCAAGAAAATATTCTGATAAAATCTGGATCGAGTTTAAAGAAGCCTGTAATCATTATTTTGACAAATTAAAAGAGCAAAAAAATGAAGAAAACGGTGAAGAAGTAGAAGCTTTTGATAAAAAGAAAGCCTATTTGGAAACACTGAGAGAATTTCAATTGACCGGCGACCACAAAACTGATTTGGATGCTATAAAGTTACATATCGAAACCTGGAAAGGCTTTGGAAGAGTTCCTTTTCCTAGAAGACATATTGAAGGAAAATTTAATAAAGTTCTTGATGCCTTATTTGAAAAATTAAGTTTGAGTAAAAAAGACACTGAAATGATGCGTTTCTCCAATAGAATGGACCATTTATCAGAGAACAATGACACAAGAAAACTAGAAGGCGAGAAAATATTTCTGATGCGTAAAATTGATGAAATCAAGAACGAAATTTTTCAATTGGAAAATAATATTCAGTTTTTTACAAATACCAGAAATGCAAAAAAAGAAAACTCCATCGTCTTAGAAGTTCGAAAAAACATTGAAAAACACAAAGAAGAAATGGAAATCCTGAAAGACAAACTAAAACAGGTGAGAAACTTAAATCAAGCTTAAATTTTTGATAATTATATAATAACCTCATTCAAAACTCAAGAATGAGGTTTTTTTTTGAACAAAAATAGAATATGATAATTATCATTTTAATTTAAACAATTACATACTATTTTTGATTATTGAAAAATTTCTTTTCTATGAAAAACTCTATCCTACAAAAATACAATGTTCCAGGGCCAAGGTATACAAGTTATCCAACAGTTCCTTATTGGGATGAGTCTGATTTCACCTATCAAAACTGGATTGACACCCTAAAAAAATCTTTTGCTGAAAGTAATTCGAAAGAAGGAATAAGTCTTTATATACATCTTCCTTTTTGCGAAAGTATGTGTACTTTCTGCGGCTGCAATAAACGAATTACCAAAAATCACGAAGTTGAAAACCCTTATATAGATGCAGTTTTGAAAGAATGGGCAATCTATTGCAATATTCTTGAAGAAAAACCAATCATTAAAGAAATCCATCTTGGCGGAGGTACGCCTACTTTTTTCTCGACAAAAAACCTAGAAGATTTAATAAACGGTATTTTCTGCTATGCTGAAAAAGCTGTAGATTATGACTTTAGTTTTGAAGGTCATCCTAACAATACAACTCGAGCACATTTATTAAAATTGTATGAATTAGGATTTAAAAGGGTTAGTTTTGGAGTACAAGATTACTCTCCAAAAGTACAAAAAGCGATACATCGCGAACAACCCTTTCACAATGTGGCAAAAGTTACATTTTGGGCAAAAGAAATAGGTTATACTTCCATTGGTCACGACATTATTTTTGGGTTACCTTTTCAAGAAATTGATGATGTTATTGATACTATTGAAAAAACAAACTCATTACAACCTGACCGATTAGCTTTCTATAGCTATGCTCATGTACCATGGATAAAGGGAAATGGACAACGTGGATTCAATGATGAAGATATTCCAAAAGACGAAGTAAAGAGAATGTTATATGAAGTTGGAAAGGATTTGCTTTTCGAAAATGAGTATTATGAAATAGGAATGGATCATTTTGCATTAAAAACCGATACATTATACAAAGCCTTCGAAAGCGGAAAATTGCATAGGAATTTTATGGGTTACAGCTCATCAAAAACACAACTAATGATTGGCCTGGGAGTTTCTTCCATAAGCGATAGTTGGTATAGTTTTGCTCAGAATGTAAAGGAATTAGAAGAATATTATAAACTATTAGAAGCTGATAAATTACCTATTTTTAGAGGTCATTTATTGACAGAAGAAGACCTTATTATTAGAAAACACATTTTGAATTTAATGTGCCAATTTGAAACCTCCTGGAAAGACAAAGCTAATTATTTTAAAGAAATTCCTGAAATCTTAAGCCAATTAAAAGAAATGGAAAATGATGGATTAGTCATCATCGAAAAAGAAGGAATTAAAGTTACGAATGCCGGAAAACCTTTTATCCGCAATATTTGTATGGCTTTTGACTTACGTCTAAAAAGAAAAGCTCCAGAGACAAAATTATTCTCAATGACAATTTAAAAAGATATTTATTATTAAAAAAAATCACGCTAATAAGCGTGATTTTTCTTTTTTATCCTTTCAATATATGATATATTTCATCCTTTAAATGCAGGAGTCTAACTTTCAACTCCTTTAAATATTCATCTGTTGTTATTACTTCTTCTGTCTTGATTGAGAATACTTCGCGTTTCGTTTTATGGTATTCATCAAATAATTCACTAAAATGAACATCCTCTGTTTTTAATTGTACAATTTTTTCCTGATATTCAGGAAAGACATGTAAAAGATCGTGGTTTTCCATATTTATATTAGATTAAATTAATATTAATGACAATTAGGAGTTGATTGCACAAACAAACTCATATCTGAGGGAGAGAGATAAGGAATCCCTAAACCTAACCCCCTAAAGATAAATAAAATTCCAATAATAACTGCAAAATAAGGTATGAATTTTTGAATTTTATTTCGAACAGGAATTGTTAAAAATGAGTTGATATAAACCACACTGCTCATCATTGGTACAGTTCCTAACCCAAACAAAACCATATAAAGCACTCCAAAAGTTGCGCTTTGTGTTGCAATAGCACCGAACAAGGCTACATAAACCATTCCGCAAGGCAAAAATCCATTCAATAAGCCAATCGTAAATAGTGATTTATAACTCTTGTTTTTAAACTGGCTTCCTAACGTAAACTTGATTTTAGAAATCAATTTAAAAACAGGTTTCGAAAAATTATATTTAGCAAAAACTTTCTCAGGAATTAAAATAATGACAATCATTGCAATGCCAATAAATATCGATAATTTCTGTTGGATTCCGGCAAGGAATAATCCTTTCCCCAGCAATCCAAAAACTAAACCAATTGTTGCATAAGCGCTTAATCTTCCTAAATGATACGTAATGATTTGAGAGGTCTTCTTAGCTTGATTGTTCCTATCTACAGGCAACATCATGGCAATAGGACCACACATACCTATGCAGTGAAAACTACTGATTAAACCGAAGAAAAA
>NZ_JAYWCK010000154.1:0-7873 GCF_043780635.1 Flavobacterium sp. | reverse complement strand
AAACAGATTCAGCTGTTTTGTGTTTTCCTCAAAAAAGTTTTCGTGTAGTGTATTTAATGCTTTTTTCACGTCTCTTTCGTTGATAACCGCCGAAATATTTCTTTCGGAAGCTCCTTGGGCAATCGCTCTGATATTGACATTGTTTTTCCCCAAAGTGCTGAACATTCTACCGCTCAAACCTTGGTGATTTTTCATGTTTTCACCCACCAAAGCAATGATGCAAAGGTTTTTTTCGACAATACAGGAATCAATTTTGTTTTGTGAAATCTCTATTTCAAAAGCTTTATTGATCGCGTTTTCAGCATTTTCAGCATCAGCATCCAAAATTCCGATACAAATCGAATGCTCTGATGAAGCCTGAGTGATAAAAATCACGTTGATGTTTTCGTGTGACAACACTTCGAAAAGTCTTTTTGAAGAACCGGCAACGCCAATCATTCCAGAACCTTCAAGCGTAATCAAAGTAATATGGTCGATATGACTGATTCCTTTTACAGGATTGGTATGCGAAGTGTCCTGACTTGAAATATAAGTCCCTTCGGCTTCGGGTTCGAAAGTGTTTTTTATCCAAATAGGAATGTTTTTTCTTAATACGGGCTGGATTGTTGGTGGATACAATACTTTGGCACCAAAATGCGACAATTCCATTGCTTCCTGATAGGAAATTGTGGCAATAGGTTGTGCTTGTTTTACCACTTTTGGATTTGCAGTAAACATTCCGTTAACATCTGTCCAAATTTCCAATTCAGATGCATCCAAAGCTCCAGCCAATATTGCAGCGGTATAATCAGAACCTCCACGACCTAGAGTTGTTCCAATTCCATCGGTTGTTGCAGCGATAAAACCTGGCATCACTACTATTTGAGCCACATTCGACGCAAAATAATTAGCAATTAGTGGATTTGTGATTTCGAAGTTTACGGCAGCTTTACCAAAGTTATTGTTGGTTTTTATCAATTCGCGACTGTCTTTGTAGCCACAACTTTTATGTTTTTGTTTAAAGGCTTCGGCAATAATGTAGGAAGACAATAATTCGCCAAAACTTAGAATCGTATCCGAAGTTCTTGGAGATAATTCGCCCAAAAGGAAACAACCGTCGAGTAAAGTTTCAAGGTGGTTGATGATTCTTTTGATATGACTCAACAAGCCGCTTTGTTCACTTACCGGAATCAATTCTTTGATAGCGTCTAAATGTTTTTTCTCGATTTCAGCGACAATTTCCTTGTAACTTTCCTCGCTTGAAGCTGCTTTTTGAGAAGCAAGAACCAATAAATCAGTGACTTTTGTGAAAGCAGAAACCACAACAACGAGTTTTTCCTTTTCTGCCTTTTTGATAACTATATCTAATACGAGTTTTATGTTTTGCGCATTGGCTACCGAAGTTCCGCCAAATTTTAATACTTTCATTTTGTTATTTTTTTTTAAAATGCAAATGGTTTTTATACACCTATGAACTCTCTTCATTTAGAAAAAAGCACGAAAACTGGATTATATGTAAAATGTATACCCCTAAAGGGTAGTGGTAGTTGTTGTAGCAGTAAATGTAACAGCAAGTGCAACTCTAAATTGAGTTGTAATCGAAGAATGATATGTTTTGCTATTATTTGCCATTATGATTTTTCAAAAGTACAGTTTTTTATAAAATAACAAAACCTTTTATTCTGTTTTTACGAATATTTTAAAAAACATAGTGCAAAAAAAAGAATATTAAATATTTTAGCTTTAAAATCTTGCTTTTTAATATTGGTTTGTGGAATTTTGAGCCTTCAAAAGCCACTATTAAAATGAATCATACACATTATATAAGTACTGAAGTACTTTCTCTGGAAGCCTTACAAGAAATTATTTCGCATCATAAATTGTTGGCTTTATCCGATGAAGCCAAGATCAATATCCAAAAATGCAGGGATTATTTAGATGCCAAAATGGCTTCGCATACGAAACCAATTTATGGCATAAATACTGGTTTTGGATCGCTTTGTAATGTCAAAATTTCTAATGAAAACCTATCAAAACTTCAAGAAAATTTGGTAAAATCGCATTCGTGCGGAACTGGGGAAGAAGTGCCTAATGCCATTGTCAAATTGATGTTGTTGCTTAAAATACAGTCATTGAGTTATGGTCATTCAGGAATTCAGTTGCAAACTGTGGAACGATTGGTTGATTTTTTTAATCATGATATTTTACCTATAGTATATACTCAAGGTTCACTTGGTGCTTCGGGTGATTTGGCTCCTTTAGCCCATATGTCTCTGCCCCTTTTAGGTGAAGGCGAAGTTTATTTTGAAGGCCATAAGGTGCATTCAAGTGTTGTATTAAAACAATTCAATTGGAAACCCATTGTATTGCAATCTAAAGAAGGATTGGCTTTACTAAACGGAACCCAATTTATGAGTGCTTATGGTGCGTATATTTTGATGAAAGCCAGCAAATTCTCTTATTTTGCTGATTTAATCGGAACCATTTCCCTGGAAGGATTTGACGGTAGGATTGAGCCTTTTAATGAGTTGATTCATTTTATTCGTCCTCACAAAGGACAAATTGTGACGGCTAATCGCGTAAAGGAATTTCTGGAGGGAAGTGAAATCATCAGCCAAGAAAAAACGCACGTTCAGGATCCGTATTCTTTTAGATGTATTCCACAGGTTCATGGTGCTTCGAAAGATGCAATTGATTATGTTAAAAAAGTTTTCAAGACCGAAATCAATTCGGTTACCGATAATCCCAATATATTTATCGAAAGCGATCAGATTATTTCCGGAGGAAATTTCCACGGTCAACCCTTAGCTTTAGCGCTAGATTTTATAGCCATTGCTTTGGCGGAATTGGGTAGTATTTCCGAAAGAAGAACGTACCAATTGATATCGGGATTACGAAATCTTCCTGCTTTTTTGGTCGATAATCCCGGTTTGAATTCGGGTTTGATGATTCCGCAATACACCGCAGCAAGCATTGCCAGTCAGAACAAACAGTTGGCCACACCTGCGAGTGTTGACAGTATTGTGTCGAGCAACGGGCAAGAGGATCATGTGAGTATGGGTGCCAATGCTGCTACAAAAGCTTTACGCGTGATGGAAAATCTGGAGCGAATTCTCGCCATCGAATTAATGAATGCTTCGCAAGCCATAGAGTACCGAAGACCTTTAGAATCAAGTGACTTTATCGAAATGTTTTTAAAATCGTATCGTGAGGAAGTTCCTTTGGTAAAAGAAGACCGGATTTTGCATTATGATATAGAAAAAACGGTGTCTTTTTTAAACAGTTTTGAAATTGAAGATAATTGTTAATAATTTCTTAAGGTTAGCTTAAAATAAAGAATTAAATTTGTTTTCTAAAAATAACAAAATGTCAATAAATAGTATCTTTCAATTTTTAGTCCCAAAAGACAAAAAATTCTTTCCGCTTTTTGAGGAAGCATCAGCAAATTTAGTACAATTAGCTTCCATTTTGCACGAAGCGGTTAATCTTCCTTTGAAAGAAAGAGATGAACTTTTTTCGAAAATAGATGAATTGGAACAAAAAGGGGAAGACATCACACGTCTTACCAATCTTGAATTGAGTAGAAATTTTATAACCCCATTCGATAGAGAAGATATTCATTCTTTGATTATTTCCATAGATAATGTAGCCGATAATCTTCACGGCGCTTCCAGCAGAATGCGATTGTACCAAGTTGGAAAGATTACAAAATCCATCCGAAAATTGACAGAAATTAATCTTGAAGCATGTCAGAACATTGATATCGCTGTGAAAGAATTAAGGGATTTGAAGAAAATGAAAAAAATAACGGATGCCTGTGCCAAAATTAATAAATTGGAGGGTAAATCAGATAGCGTATACGATAAGGCTGTTGCCGATCTTTTTGAAAATGAAACCGATGCCAAAAACATTATCAAATACAAGGAAGTGTTATCTGTATTAGAAACGGCTACTGATAAATGCAAAGGTGTGGCCAGTGTTTTAGAATCGATTACCGTAAAACATTCCTAAACATTTCTGGGATTTAAGGATTGAAAATTAATTTTTTTTCATCTTCAATCTTTGAACTTTTCAATCTTTCAATAAAAATTATGGAATTTACTCTACTTATAGTAATCATTGGATTGGCATTAATTTTTGATTACATCAATGGTTTTCACGATGCTGCCAATGCTATTGCCACTGTTGTTGCGACAAAAGTACTTACTCCTTTTCAAGCGGTACTTTGGGCTGCCTTTTTTAATTTCTTAGCGTATTGGGTTTTTGGTTTTGGAGTGGCAGATACTGTTGCAAAAACTGCACATACCATGGATATTAACCTTGTAGTTATTCTTGCAGGTGTTATTGCTGCCATTTGCTGGAATTTATTGACCTGGTGGATGGGAATTCCGTCGAGTTCTTCCCATACTTTGATCGGTGGTTTTGCCGGAGCAGCGCTTGCTCATGCTATTGCAGTACACGGTTTTGGAGGTTATTTGACAGAAGATGGAGCTACTGATCATTGGTATAATATTGTCAGTTGGTACAAGGCCGGAAAAGATGGCGGATTGCCTTCCGGAGTTATTATAGTTATTGCTTTTATTGTTTTAGCTCCTCTTGTTGGAGCAATAGCCTCTTATTTAATTTCTATTTGGTTGTTGAATGCTTCCAAAAAAAGTATTTTTCCAAAACTATTCACTATTGGATTAATGGTTTTAACCGTTTTATTCATTTATTACCAGATGGTTCCTTATGAAAAAATTGAAAAACCGCGTTTTGACTCCCATTTTTGGAGTGTTATATTAGAGTCACACAATATAAAATGGTTTTTGGTGGCTTTTATTATATTATCCATCTCGACTTTTGCATTAACATTTAGTAGTTTAAATCTAAATCAAGCCGATTCCGTTTTGAAAAAAATGCAACTCTTATCTTCGGCTGCATTCAGTTTAGGTCATGGTGGTAATGATTCGCAAAAAGTAATGGGTATTATTGCTGCCGCAGTTGCAGTATATATTCACACTTCCGGACAAACACAAGAAGGTATGGATTCGTGGTTGAATGTAATATTACCCAACGACGATATGAATATCAAAGGAGCGATGCCTATGTGGATTCCTCTGGCTTGTTATTCTGCTATAGCAGCTGGAACTCTTAGTGGTGGTTGGAAAATTGTAAAAACAATGGGGACTAAAATAACCAAAGTAACATCATTTGAAGGTGTGGCTGCTGAAACGGCAGGTGCATTAACCCTTTATTTTACTGAACATTTAAAAATTCCAGTAAGTACAACACATACAATTACCGGTTCGATTATAGGGGTAGGGTTGACTAAACGTGTTTCGGCCGTTCGTTGGGGTGTTACGGTAAGTTTGTTATGGGCTTGGGTTTTAACTATTCCGGTATCCGCGTTATTGGCGGCTATTGTATATTATATATTGAGTATATTCCTAGGATAGTTTACTACTATTTACGCTGTAAAATTAAACGTTTTTGCTATTGTTCATACAGATAAAGCTACACCTATTTTTAAGTAATGGATAAATCTTAATAAAATTTTATGAATTCTCATAAAAAATTTTCTTAACTTTGTGTGTTAATAAAATGCAATGACGAAAAAATTTCACATATTACTCCTGATTTTTACTATTGGTTTCTTACTGATGCCAGTGTTAACATCTGCTTGTGAAATGAAATCCGGAAAATCGTGTTGTAATTCAGAAACAACTTCTTCTAATAGAGAGAAAAAAGGTTGTTGTAAAGTTGTCAATCATTCAAAAAATAAGGATCACGAAGGTCCTTGCAACGGAAAATGTGGTCATTCTAATTGTACCACTTCATCAGTTCAATTCAGCATTGCCTTTTTTGAAATAAAATTCAAAAATAACAATTTTAAATTTTCAGAAAAAGAACATAATTATTTCAATACACAAGCCAATATTTCTGATGGTTTCTTTTCAATCTGGCTTATTCCAAAAATAAGCTAAATTCATTTTTGACAGCCAATGGTGTGTCAAATTCAAAGCAAATTTTGCTTTAACTCCTTTATTTATCGGCTATCTAATTTTTAAATATAGTTTAATTGCTACTATTTGATTATTTTAGTCAATTCAATTAAAATTATTAAAAGTCAAACTCAAAACAGTGTACACTGAATCGAAGATTCGATGAAGTCAATGCGCTATTAAAAAAATATAAAAATGAAAAATTTAATCCTCATACTAAGCCTGTTCTTAACTGTAATTACAATATCATCTGCACAAACAATTACAAAAAAAGAAGAGCCTAAAGTAATTTACGTTTGTCCAACACATCCTGATGAAAAGGAACCTGGTTCAGGAAAATGCCCAAAATGCGGAATGAAATTGACAAAAATAACCGAAAAAGTACCTACCTACGCTACAAAAAGTAGTCAACCTATGACTAAAACTGTAACCAAATATGTTTGTCCTATGGATGGTTCCACTTCTGATAAACCAGGTGAATGTTCTAAATGTGCAATAAAAATGGTGAAAACTACCGTAAAAGTAGATACTCACCCTCTAAAAGGAAGTCAACCTACAAGCAAAATGGTAACTCAATATGTTTGTCCTGCCGATGGTTCGACTTCAGAAACAGAAGGAATGTGTTCTAAATGTGGAACAGGAATGGTAAAAATTACCGAAATTGAAGATAACCATCCTCAAAAAGGCAGTCAACCTAAAACTAAAGTTGTGACAAAATATGTTTGCCCAATGGACGGTACAACTGCTGACATAAAAGGAGAATGCCCTAAATGTGGAATGGAAATGAAGGAAAAACAGTCTGATAAAAAATAATCGATTAACAAGAAAAGTGTAATCTATAGTAACAATTTAAAATTAAATGAAATGAAAAATTTATTTATTGCTTTGAGTCTATTTTTTGTAACCAACACAACTGTTTTGGCTCAAGAAAAAAAGGAAACTTCTAAAAAAGAAATTCAAAAAACAATGTATACCTGCCCGATGCATCCTAACGAAGTAAGTACAATAGAGGGTGGATGTAGCAAATGTGGAATGAAAATGGTAAAAACATCAGTTCGAAAACACGACCCATCTGCAAAAGGAAGCCAAACTAAAACCAAAGTTGTTACAAAATATGTTTGTACAATGGATGGAGCAACTTCTGATAAACCAGGAAAATGTCCTAAATGCGGAATGGATATGAGTAAAAATGAAACTCCAAAAGCTGATTATGCTTGTCCAATGCATCCAAAAGTTACCGGAAATAAAGGGGATAATTGTTCTAAATGCGGAATGGATTTAGTTGAAATAGCAACCAAAAAAAACGGAGCATAACCATCAACATTAATATAAATCAGCCTATGGTTTTGAGCTATAAGCTTATATAATTTAATCAAAAACATAAAAATTAAAAAAATGAAAAAAATAATTTTATCAGCCATTTTAATGGCATTCGTACTGGTTTCTTGTAACCAAAAAAACAAAGAAGTTGAAACAACAAATACTCCAATGATGGAAAATGATTCGACTATGAATATGGAAAATTCCACAATGACAATGGATAAGAATACAGAAAAGTCAACATCTGCTCAAAGTTCGAATGCTTCAATCAACGAAGTTGTTGCTAATTATTTAAAACTAAAAAATGCTTTGGTAAATAACAACAGCAAAGAAGCTGCAAATATAGGTAATACCTTGATTGCAACAATTGGGAAAGTAGATATGAATAGTATTTCAAAAGAACAAATGAAAGACTATATGGACATTGCTGACGACGCTAAAGAACACGCCGAACACATTGGTTCAAATGGTGGTGATATTGCCCATCAAAGAGAACATTTTGTAATGTTAAGTAAGGATATGAATGACTTAATTCAATTATTTGGAACCAGTCAAAAACTTTATCTGGATTTTTGCCCAATGGCAGATGA
>NZ_JAYWCK010000153.1:0-8292 GCF_043780635.1 Flavobacterium sp. | reverse complement strand
GCATTAACTTTGGTGCAATTCATCAATAAATTTATTTTTGAAAGACCAATAAACAATATTAAAACACAAATAATTTAATTGCACCCAACGGGTTAAATTAATGTTATTGATTATTAAATCAGTTTGTCTATAATCATTTCTTCAGTAATTCCTTCGGCATCGGCTTTGTAGTTTTTGATAATTCTATGACGGAGGATTCCTGTTGCCACAGCTTTTACATCTTCGATATCCGGAGAAAATTTTCCATTGAAAGCTGCATTGGCTTTGGCAGCCAAAATTAAATTTTGAGAGGCTCTTGGTCCCGCACCCCAATCCAAATAATTTTTCACAAATTCGTTAGACAATGGATTGTCAGGTCGGGTTTTACTTACCAATGTCACAGCATATTCAATTACATTATCAGCAACTGGAATCCTGCGAATCAAGTGTTGAAAATCGATTATTTCTTGTGCAGAAAACAATGGATTTATACTAGAATTCGAATCTGAAGTAGTTCTTTTTACTACCTGGACCTCTTCGTCAAAAGAAGGATAATCCAATTTAATTGCAAACATAAATCGGTCTAATTGAGCTTCCGGCAAAGGATAAGTTCCTTCTTGCTCTATCGGATTTTGGGTTGCCAGAACAAAATATGGTAATGCTAATTTATAGTTTTGACCTGCAATAGTAACAGAACGTTCCTGCATTGCTTCAAGCAGAGCAGCCTGAGTTTTTGGAGGTGTTCGATTGATTTCATCAGCCAAAATTATATTCGAAAAAATAGGTCCTTTTATGAATTTGAATTGACGATTTTCATCCAATATTTCACTCCCAAGAATATCGGAAGGCATCAAATCAGGTGTAAATTGAATTCTTTTAAAATCAAGTCCCAATGCCAAAGCCAACGTATTAACCATCAAGGTTTTTGCTAATCCTGGAACTCCCACTAAAAGTGCGTGTCCACCAGAGAAAATACAAAGCAAAATTTGGTCAACAACAGCATCCTGACCGACAATAATCTTTGCGATTTCGGCTTTTAGCTCGTTTCTTTTTTGAACCAAGTTATGTATTCCTGCAACGTCTGACATTTTTTTTCTTAGGATTTCTTAATCTATTTTTTCAACCAATTATTAGTAAACGTACAATCTCTGTATTCACCAATGATTTTAATATAAGTGTCTTTAATTTTATCATCAAACCATTTTCCAATCGCTTTAATTTGTTTTTCTTTTAAAGCTAAATCTTTAATTTTTATATAATCTTTGGCATAATCAGCAGTATGAGAATCAATCCTATTGGTAACTGTAATTAACTTGAATTTTTTCTTACCATTTTGATCTTCATCCATTAATGGTAAAGAAATCTCATTATCTTTCAAATTAGAAACCTGACTGTATAAAGCTGGATCCATTTTTGTCAATTCAAAACGTGTGTCTTGTGTTTTCGGATTAATTAATGCACCACCGTTTGCCTTAGTTTCTTTTTCGTCTGACATAGTTCTTGCTGCTTCAGCAAAAGTAATTTCCTTGTCAACGATTCTTTTTCTGATTAACGAAATTTTATCTTTAGCTTCTTTCAAATCTTCAGGAGTAACTGCAGGTATCAATAATATATGGCGCAACTCTACATCTTGACCTTTTATTTTTTCGATGTAAATAATGTGATATCCAAAGTCCGTTTCAAAAGGTGCTGAAATTTCTCCTTCGGCAAGGCTAAAAGCCACCTCCTTAAATTCTTTTACAAAAGGCGTTTTTTTATTCATTTTATAATAACCACCCGTTGCTCTCGAACCTGGATCTTGAGAATACAAAACCGCTTTTGTTGCAAAACTTGAACCTCCTTCTTGAATTTCTTTTTTGAACTCATTCAACTTATCAATCACTTTCTGCTTTTCTGCTTCAGAAACTTTTGGAGTCACAATAATTTGTGCCACTTCCATTTCGGCACCAAAAACAGGAAGATCAGCTGAAGGTATTTTTTTGAAAAAATCACGAACTTCTTCAGGAGTAATTTCTACTCCATCAATAATTTTCTTTTGCATTTCTGAAGTTAATTTCTGTTCTTTCAGAACGTCAAAGAAGTATGTTCTAAATTCTTCTTCAGAATTTTTCTTGTAATATTTCACTACTTTATCCATAGAACCTATTTGTTCTACCATATAGTTAAGTCTTTCATCCATCATCGATTTCACCTCAGAATCAGTTACTTTTAAACTATCCTGAATGGCTTGATGAGCATACATTTTGTCTTCCAATATTTTTCCTAAGATTTGACATCTTGTAATATCCTTTATGGAACCTCCGCTACTTGAAATTTCCAAGTATGATTTATCAATATCTGAATCTAATACAATATAATCCCCAACTTTCGCAATGACACCATCAATTTTTTGTTTCTTATAAGGAGTAACTTTTTTAATTGTATCAACGGCACTTTCCTTGATAATTTCTTGTGCTATCGCGATACCGCTTGAAAATAGTATAAGGAAAAATGTAAGTGCAATTTTATTATTTATGTATTTCATTCGTCTTGATTTTAAAAGCATTATTTTGAAATTATTTTATTTAAAATTATAAGTTATCGTTTAACCTTTATAGAATTCAATTGTAATATGGCACTGAATAATTCCAGCCAAATATACGCTTTATGAAACAAGAATTAGCATTGTTTAACAACTACAATCTCGTTAAATTTTAGTTGTAAAAATAACAATTCAATTACACAATACAAGTTTCCTTAGTAGTATTAACATAAAATTATATTCTAATAAAAATTTTGTTTGATTCCTTCAAATTCCATCATAGTCAACTTGCTATAAATTGATGAAAAACGTACTTTTAATTATTTACTTTTTACTTCTGTTTCAATTTAGTTTTTTTGAAAACAGAAAAACTGATTAAATGTAATGTTTTAGTTTAATCTTCACCACCCTTAATTTTACAACTAACCTCAAATAATCACTTTAATTTATAAATTCAAAACACAATAATAATGTAATTTTTTTATAAAATTATGTAACCTATTTTTAGATATAACTATCTAACTTTAAGCCATTATAATAAATCAACAATGATTAATTAATAAAATAATAAAATGAAAAAACTATTTATTTTCGCAATTTTGAGTATGTCGTTACTTTTTGTTAATTGTGGTCCAAAAGAAAAAATGGAGGTTGCCGCAACTCCTAAAGATCCAATTGCAACCCAAACTGTAATTGTGGATACTGTTGCAAAAACAGCTGCTATTCAAGAAGATTTAATTATTGAAAGTACCCCAGTTGAAAAATCCACGACTGTTACTACTATTAGAACAGAGAAACCTGAAAAAATAGTTACTCAAAAAACAATTCAGACTAAAATAGGTAAAAACACTAAAGTAGAAGTTGAGACAAAAGTAGTAGTAGCAGAACAACCTAAAAAAATCATAGTTGTAGAAACACCTGTTAGCGTAGTTATTGAAGAACAACCCAAAATAGTGACAGTAACCGAAACGCCCGTTAAAGTCACAGTTCAAGAACCTAAAGTCGCAACAAGCAAATCAAACTGGATAGTTCCTGTTGCATCAGCAAAAATCAAAAGCCCTATAATAGCAGATGCTTCAGCAATTACTTCCGGAAAAACGCTTTGGGGAAACAATTGTAAATCTTGTCACGGAATAAAAGGATTAGGCGACGGACCTAAAGCAGAAAAAATCGATATTTCTTGTGGAGATTTTTCTTCTAAAGAATTCCAATCATTGAGTGATGGAGCGTTGTATTACCAAACTACAGTAGGCAAAAAACCAATGCCATCTTTTAAAGAAAAACTAAGTAATACAGAACGTTGGCAGTTAGTGGCTTTTATGAGAACATTCAAATAAGAAGCATATAATTAATGCAAAAGCCTCCAATGTAATTATCGGAGGCTTTTTTATAGTACTAAATATTTAGTAAATCTTATGTGTCTTACTCTATTTTTTGATGTTTTCAATAAATTGATCAAACAAATAAGATGAATCATGTGGACCAGGGCTTGCTTCTGGATGATATTGAACAGAGAAACAGTTTTTGTTTTTCATTCTCATACCGGCAACAGTTCCATCGTTTAAATGAAGATGCGTAATTTCCATTTCAGGATTAATATCCAATTCTTCTTTATTAACGGCAAAACCGTGATTTTGAGAAGTAATTTCTCCTTTTCCAGTAATGATATTTTTTACTGGATGGTTGATTCCTCTGTGACCATTAAACATTTTATAAGTCGAAATTCCATTTGCCAAAGCTATTACTTGGTGTCCCAAACATATCCCAAATAAGGGTTTGTCGTTTGCCAAAATTTGTTTTGCTACTTCAATGGGACTAAAAAGCGGATCTGGATCACCAGGTCCGTTAGATAAGAAATAACCGTCAGGATTAAATGCTGCCAATTCTGCGAATGTAGAATCATAAGGAAACACTTTGATGTAACAATCTCTTTTGGCAAGATTGCGAAGAATATTCGTTTTAATTCCTAAATCAAGAGCCGCAATTTTGTATGTTGCGTTTACGTCTCCAAAAAAGTAAGGCTCCTTGGTAGAAACTTTGGAAGCTAATTCCAATCCTTTCATATCTGGAACTTTCGCCAAAGCCGCTTTTAATTCATCTATTGGTGTTCCATCTGTACAAATTACAGAATTCATTGCTCCGTTATCACGAATATAGCTCACGAGTCCGCGAGTGTCAACATCAGAAATACAGATTAGGTTTTGTTTTGTAAAATAATCTTCCAAACTTCCGGAAGCATTTTCACGAGAATAATTAAAACTGAAATTTTTACAAACCAATCCTGCAATTTTAATGCTTTCGGATTCAATTTCTTTTTCATTCACTCCGTAGTTTCCAATGTGTGCATTGGTTGCTACCATAATTTGTCCAAAGTATGAAGGATCAGTGAATATTTCCTGGTAACCTGTCATTCCGGTATTAAAACATACTTCTCCAAAAGTGGTTCCTGAGATTCCAATAGATTTTCCGTGGAATATAGTTCCGTCACTTAGCAGCAGAATGGCGTTTTGTCTAGTTGTGTATTTCATTTGTAGTTAATTGTTGTGCAAATTTAATTTTTTACCGCCAAGGGCACAAAGTTTTCGCAAAGTTATTTTGGACAAAAAAAAAGGACAAACTAATAAAAGTTTATCCTTATTTTTTATAGAATGATTATTTTCATAATTATTCCGCAGCCTCTGTTGGAGTTTCTGGTTCAGCAGCAGGAGCTTCTGTTTCAGCAACTGGCTTTTCGGCAACTGGAGCTTCAACAGCTTCATCTGCTTTCTTTGCTTTTCCACCACGACGGCTTTTTGCTTTTTTAACTTCTTTTTTACCACCATTGTAAAGTTCATTGAAATCTACTAGTTCGATCATTGCCATATCAGCATTATCTCCTAAACGATTTCCCACTTTAATGATACGAGTGTATCCACCTGGACGGTCACCTACTTTAGCAGCTACATCTCTGAACAAGTCAGTTACGGCATATTTGCTACGTAAGTATCCAAAAACGATACGACGGTTGTGAGTCGTGTCAGCTTTAGATTTTGTTATTAATGGCTCAACAAATTGTTTAAGCGCTTTTGCTTTTGCAACAGTAGTGTTAATACGTTTGTGCTCGATAAGAGAACAAGCCATATTAGCTAACATAGAACTTCTATGTGCTGTCTGTCTGCTTAAGTGATTGAATTTTTTTCCGTGTCTCATTGTGTTTTATCAAATTTAATCCTGATTAATCAGGATTAGATTACTCTTTATCTAGTTTGTATTTTGCTAAATCCATTCCGAAGTTTAAATTTTTAACAGCAACAAGTTCATCAAGTTCTGTTAAAGATTTTTTACCGAAATTACGGAATTTCATTAGGTCATTTTTATTGAAAGATACTAAATCCCCAAGTGTATCAACTTCAGCCGCTTTTAAGCAATTTAATGCTCTAACAGAAAGATCCATGTCAACAAGTTTGGTTTTAAGCAATTGTCTCATATGTAATGATTCTTCATCATACGATTCTGTTTGTGCGATTTCGTCAGCCTCAAGTGTAATTCTTTCGTCAGAAAACAACATGAAATGGTGAATTAAAACTTTGGCAGCTTCAGTAAGTGCATCTTTTGGATTGATTGATCCGTCAGTTTTAATTTCGAAAACTAATTTTTCATAATCTGTTTTTTGCTCTACACGGAAGTTTTCTATTGCATACTTCACATTTTTTACCGGAGTAAAAATAGAGTCAGTAAATATAGTTCCAATTGCAGCATTTTGTTTTTTGTTCTCTTCAGCAGGAACATATCCTCTACCTTTTTCGATTGTTAAATCGAAATGAAGTTTGATTTTAGGGTCTAAATTACAGATTACAAGTTCTGGATTCAAAACTTGGAAACCTGAAATAAATTTCTGAAAATCACCAGCTGTTAATTGATCTTTACCGGTTACTGAAATAGTAACTGATTCATTATCTATATCTTCAATCTGACGTTTGAAACGTACTTGTTTAAGATTAAGAATGATTTCGGTAACGTCTTCAACAACTCCTGAGATAGTAGAAAACTCATGATCTACACCTTCGATACGAACAGATGTAATTGCATAACCTTCTAATGCTGAAAGCAAAACTCTTCTAAGTGCGTTACCAACTGTCAATCCGTAACCAGGTTCTAAAGGTCTAAATTCAAATTTACCTTCAAAATCGGTTGAATCGATCATGATAACTTTATCGGGCTTCTGAAAATTAAATATTGCCATAAATTTCGACTAAGTCAATTATTATTTGTTGTACAACTCTACGATTAATTGTTCTTTAATGTTTTCCGGAATTTGAAGTCTAGCTGGTACAGAAACAAAAGTACCTTCTTTCAATTCGTTATTCCAAGTAATCCATTCATAAACATGACTTGAATTAGATAAAGAACGTTCGATAGCTTCTATTGATTTAGATTTCTCACGAACTGCAACTTTATCACCAGGTTTAAGGTGGTAAGAAGGGATATTAACATTTTCACCATTTACGGTTACATGTCTGTGAGAAACGATTTGACGAGCACCTCTTCTAGAAGGAGCAATACCCATTCTAAAAACTACATTGTCTAGTCTTGCTTCACACAATTGTAATAATACTTCACCAGTAACCCCTTTAGTAGCTGATGCTTTTTCGAATAAGTTTCTGAATTGTTTTTCTAAAATTCCATAAGAATATTTAGCTTTTTGCTTTTCCATTAATTGAACAGCATATTCAGATTTTTTTCCTCTTTTTTTAGCCATCCCGTGTTGTCCAGGAGGATAATTTCTTTTTTCGAATGCTTTATCGTCTCCGAAAATTGCTTCGCCGAATTTACGTGCGATTCTTGTACTTGGACCAGTATATCTTGCCATTTTAAATTGTTTAAGATTGAGATTATGAATTCAGGTCTTATCCTTCGATAATCGTTATTCAATCTAGGTTATACTATAAATATTTTGAGTATTAAACTCTACGTCTTTTAGGAGGACGACATCCGTTGTGCGGCATTGGAGTAACATCAATAATTTCAGTTACTTCAATTCCACCATTATGCAAAGATCTGATAGCAGACTCACGTCCGTTTCCTGGTCCTTTTACATAAACTTTTACTTTTTTAAGTCCAGCTTCTAACGCTACTTTACTACAATCTTCTGCTGCCATTTGGGCTGCATACGGAGTGTTCTTTTTAGAACCTCTGAAACCCATTTTACCAGCTGACGACCAAGAAATAACTTCACCTTTTTTGTTTGTCAAAGAAATGATGATGTTATTGAAGGTAGCAGAAATATGAGCTTCTCCCGTTGATTCAACGATAACTTTACGTTTTTTTGCAGTTGCTTTAGCCATATTACTTATTATTTAGTTGCTTTCTTCTTGTTTGCAACAGTTTTTCTTTTTCCTTTTCTTGTTCTAGAGTTGTTTTTAGTTCTTTGTCCTCTTAACGGAAGACCAGATCTATGACGGATACCTCTATAACATCCAATATCCATTAAACGTTTGATGTTTAAGGAAACTTCTGAACGTAGTTCACCTTCAATCTTAAAAAACGATACAGCATCACGAATTGCGTGAATTTCGTCATCATTCCAATCTTGAACTTTTGTATCTTGGCTAACTTGAGCTTTTTCTAAAATCTCAACTGCTCTACTTTTACCAATTCCGAAGATATAGGTTAAAGCGATAACTCCTCTTTTGTTTTTCGGGATGTCTACCCCTGCTATTCTTGCCATAACTATCCTTGTCTTTGTTTAAATCTAGGATTCTTTTTGTTGATTACGTATAATCTGCCTTTTCTTCGTACAATCTTGCACTCGG
>NZ_JAYWCK010000152.1:0-24204 GCF_043780635.1 Flavobacterium sp. | reverse complement strand
AAAGTGCTTGTAACAGGATTTTAAAATCCTGTTACAAGTACTTTTTTATTGTCTGAAAACAACGCTAATCAAAATAAGCAATGTTTTTCAGTGTCCTCCGTTTTTCGTGATGGTTTTAACATTTAAATATTTAAAATATCTAATATTTCTTTAAACTATGCTCGAAACGCCAACCATTTCGTCAGCATCTGCTTTATAATCGACTCCTGCGAATTCAAAGCCAAAAAGGTTTAAGAAGTCTTTTCTATATCCTTCTAAATCTCCTATTTCTGGTAAACTTTCTGTAGTAGCTTGTTTCCACAACGTAGCAATTTTTTCCTGAACATCGTCACGCATTTCCCAATCATCAATTCGAATTCTTCCTTTTTCGTCCGTTGGAATTGGTTTCCCCGTAAACAATCTGTCTTGATATAAACGTTGGATTTGCTCAATGCAGCCTTCGTGAATTCCTTCTGCTTTCATAATTTTGTACAACAATGAAATATACAAAGGAATAACCGGAATAGCTGAACTTGCTTGTGTTACCAATGCTTTATTCACGGATACAAATGCTTTTCCTTCGATAGATTTTAAACTATCTGTAATAGCAAAAGCTGTAGCTTCAAGATGATCTTTTGCACGACCAATAGTTCCTTTTCTGTAAACTGCCTCGGTTAATGATGGTCCAATATAAGAATATGCAACAGTTGTAGCGCCTTTCGCCAAAAGATTTTCCGCTTTCAAAGCATCAATCCACATTGCCCAATCTTCGCCGCCCATTACAGCAACAGTATTTGCAATATCATCACCTTGACAAGGTTCTATACTAATATTAGAAACTAATCCTGTATGAAAATCAACGGTTTTATTAGTGTAAGTTGTTCCAATTGGTTTCAAAACTGAACGATGCAAAACTCCAGTAACAGGATGAACACGAACAGGAGAAGCTAAACTATAAATTATTAAATCAATTTGACCTAAATCAGCTTTTATCAAATCTAAAGTCTGTCTTTTAACTTCATTTGAAAATGCATCTCCATTAATACTTTTTGCATACAATCCTGCTTTATGAGCTTCGTTTTCAAAAGCTGCCGAATTATACCAACCTGGCGAACCTGGTCTTCCTTCAACGGGAGGTTTTTCAAAAAATACACCAATCGTTGCAGCATCAGAACCAAAAGCACTAGTAATTCTTGAAGCTAAACCAAATCCGGTTGAAGCTCCTATTACTAAAACTTTCTTTGCTCCTTCGATGTGTCCTTTTGATTTTACGTATTCGATTTGATTTTTTACGTTTTGTTCGCATCCTTTTGGGTGTGATGTCAAACAAATAAATCCTCGCATTCTAGGTTCTATAATCATATATTAAAGGTTATTCGGTTATTCTGTATTTTTAAGGTGACAAATATAAGGCATTTCTTTAGTTCAGCAAGGCTTTTGCGTGGTTTAATGCTGAATCAGAAACTACAGTTCCTGACAACATTTGCGCTATTTCGACAATGCGTTCTTCGCTGGATAATAATTTTAATTCAGATTGTGTGTCTTCGCCAATAGTTGATTTTGAAACTTTGAAATGCGCTGTTCCTTTTGCAGCTATTTGTGGCAAATGTGTAATAGCAAAAATTTGCATCGTCTGACTCATTTCCTTCATAATTTCTCCCATTCTGTTGGCAATTTCTCCAGAAACTCCTGAATCAATTTCATCAAAAATTAAGGTTGGCAATTTTGAATATTGAGCCAAAATTGCTTTAACAGCTAGCATAATCCTTGACATTTCGCCGCCGGAAGCCACTTTTTTCAATAATCCAAAGTCAGTTCCTTTATTAGCCGAAAATAAAAACTGAAGCTCATCTTTTCCATTTTCAAAATAAGTTGAAGTGGAATTAATGTCAATTTTAAAACGAACATTTGGCATTCCCAAAGTTTCTAAAATTGAAATTAGCTTATTGGATAAAACAGGAATGGAATCAATTCTTTTCTTGTGAATAGTATTTGATAAAGCATCTAATGTTGCCGTTTTCTGTTGAATTGAATTGGTCAAAGCTAAAATTTCGGATTCTAAATTTCCTATTTCTAAAAGAGATTCATCCAACTTATTTTGAATCTCCAATAACTCGTCAACTGTGGAAACTTGGTGTTTCTTTTGCAAACTGTAAATCATTTGCAACTTATGGCTGATTAATTCCAATTGCTCCGGATCATTAATTAGTTTCTCTGAACATCGATTTAATTCATCCGAAATATCATCAAATTCAATGGTTAGACTTGTAATTCTTTCTAATAAAAAATGATATTCTGGCGAAAAGGAAGCAATTTTTTGCAAGGAAACTTTGATTTCCTTCAAATTGTGTATCACTCCTATTTGTTCTTCATTGGCTATAGCCAAAGACTTGTCAAGAGATTCTTTTATAATTTCGACGTTATTGAGTTTTTCAAAATCTGCTTCAAGAGATTCTTGTTCGCCTGATTTCAAATTTGCTACAATTAATTCGTCTAATAAAAAAGTGTTGTATTCCTGTTCTTTGTAAGATTCTGCTTGTTTTTTTAATAGCGAATTCAACCTGGATTTATCCGATTTATAGCTTTTCAAAAGCATTTGGTAATCCAAAATAGTTGATTGATTATCAGCAATCGCATCAATAATTTCGAACTGAACATTCTCTTCAGAAAGTTCCTGTGTTTGATTTTGGGAATGAATATCAATAAGGAACAAACTCAATTCCTGCAGTTCTTGAAGATTTACAGGACTGTCATTTATAAAAGCTCTAGATTTCCCCGAAGGAAGAATTTCACGACGAATGATGGTTTCATCTTCATAATCTAAATCATTGGCTTCAAAAAAGGGAAGTAAATTGTATTTTGAAATATCAAAATGAGCTTCGATAATACACTTTTCTTCTTTGTTTTTAAGTGAAGTTAAATCGGCTCTTTTTCCTAAAACCAGACCTAAAGCTCCTAATATAATAGATTTTCCAGCACCAGTTTCTCCTGTAATAATCGAAAAACCTTTTGAAAAATCGATAGCTAATTTTTCAATTAAAGCGTAGTTTTTTATCGACAGGGAAGTTATCATTTATATAATTTTATGAGAAAAAACAGAAATTGTAAAAAAAATCGAAACCAATTAATACTTAATCAGTGCCCATTTACTGGAGTTTAATGGGGAAGTTTTATTCAAACTTTCCACTAAATCCGTTATGGAAATACTTGGTCCACCTGAAAAAATAGAAACTATTTCATCTGATTTGGCATCAAAAAACACTCGAGTCACAAATGCATTTGGTTTTACAGAATTTAATTTTCCTAAATTAAGCAAAGAATTTTTAATTTTTTCTTTTGCAGATTTCAAATCCTGACTCATTATATCTAATCCGGAGTGATAGGCAAATGAGGTTTGACGAACGTCATTATATACTGGAGCTAATAAATCGTTCACTAAAAAATACCTGCTTTGATTTCCGTCAGTTTGGCTCCAGCCTTTATAACCACTTTGTTGAGCAACGTTAGAAATATTTTGAGCAATTTCAAAATAAGAATTTCCAGCTAATGGCACAAAACTATCAGCATCCATTCCTAATATTATATAGCTGTAAAAAGAAACTACAGAAACCAGATTAGATTCAAATTCGGCCGGATTAAAAATTAAACTTTCAAATTCTGCATATCTAAAACTAAAATCCTTATCATTAAAATTAAATACTGGCGATGAGTAAGAAGAATTATAGATAAGTCTTGAAGACTGAACCTGAATAGTTGCGGTAAATTGATCTGATTCATTCGATGAAATATTGATAAACATCGAACAGTTAATTTTTTCGTTTTGTTTATACGTTAATGCTGTCCAATGGGTTTGATTAACAAACTCACTTAATGAAGTTTCTAAAGTCTTGAAAACCTGTTGGTTTGCATTATTAAGTTTTTGTGTATTTACCGTCACAGTGCAGTTCAACTCTTGAGAATGAGCAAACCCAAATGTAAGTAACAAGAAAAAAGTAATTATTCTGGTCATAAAAAATGTGCTATTACTTTGTTTAAAATATCATCGGCAACTGCTTCTTTCGATTTTAATTCCATTGGTTCAACTTTGAAATTTTTATCAATAAAAGTAATTTTATTAGTTGGTTTTCCAAAACCGGCTCCCTCATCCTGTAAAGAATTAAGAACTATCAAATCTAGGTTTTTTTTCTGAATTTTCAACTTTGCATTCTCAATTTCATTTTCTGTTTCCAAAGCAAAGCCAATTAAAAACTGATTTTTCTTGATTTCGCCCAATGAAGCCAAGATATCTTTCGTTTTTTCGAGTTCAATTGTAAAATCTTCCGCCGTTTTTTTTATTTTTTGTTGCGCAATATTCTTTGGCTTATAATCAGCAACAGCTGCTGCTGCTATTGCCACATCAACATCATCAAAATATTGATGGCAAGCATCATACATTTCCTGTGCTGAAACAACACGAATCACTTTTACCAAACTATTCTCCATTTTTAAATGGGAAGGTCCAGAAACTAAAATTACAGAAGCTCCAAGATTTACGGCACTTTGTGCTATATCAAAACCCATTTTCCCTGAAGAATGATTTCCTATAAAACGCACAGGATCTATTGCTTCGTATGTAGGACCAGCAGTAATTAGTATTTTTTTTCCTTTAAGAGGCAATTTACTTTCTAAATCTGCTTCCAAAAATAAAACAATATGTTCTGGTTCAGACATTCTTCCTTCGCCTGATAAACCACTTGCTAATTCTCCACTTTCGGCGGGAATCATTGTATTTCCATACTGTTCCAATTTCTTAAAACTAGCAATTGTAGATGGGTGAATATACATATCCAAATCCATTGCCGGAGCAAAATAAACGGGACATTTAGCCGATAAATAAGTAGCTAATAAAAGATTATCGCAAGCACCATTTGCCATTTTAGACATGGTATTTGCTGTTGCGGGAGCAATAACCATCAAATCTGCCCAAAGGCCCAATTCGACGTGGCTGTTCCATTTTTCATTATCTTCGTCTTGGTCGTAAAAACTAGAATAAACGGGGTTTTTAGATAAGGTTGATAACGTAAGTGGCGTTATAAAATCCTTAGAAGCAGGTGTCATTATCACTTGGACATGTGCACCTGCTTTTATGAAAAGTCTAACTAATGTAGCTGTTTTATAAGCTGCAATTCCACCGGAAATACCCAGTAAAATTTTCTTTCCGCTTAAAACTGACATTTATAGATATTATTTATTTCCTTCTCTGTGGTAGATTTTACCATCTAACCATTCTTGAACTGCCAAAGCGTGTGGTTTAGGCAATTTTTCGTAGAATTTTGAAACCTCAATTTGTTCTTTGTTTTCAAAAACTTCTTCAAGACTGTCATTGTAAGTAGCAAACTCTTCGAGTTTTTCTGTCAATTCTTTTTTGATTTCAGAATTGATTTGATTTGCTCTTTTAGCCATAATTGTTATAGCTTCATACACATTTCCTGTAGGCTCTTCAATAATATTTTTATTGTAAGTGATTGTGTTTACCGGAGCATTTGTCTTTCTTAAATCCATGACTTTATTTATTTAGTGAAATTTTTTAAATCTGTTTCAATCGTTGCAAACATTTCGTCCGCAGTCTTTTTGTATTTTGTATCGGGTTTAAATTTTATCAAATTCGTATATGCAACTTTTGCTGCATTTAATAACTCTTTCTTTTTTGAAGGAACACAATTTATTGCTGATTGATAAGAGGTATCAAAGATGTAATATAAAGCATCTTCTTTGTATGGCGTTCCAGGATAATCTTCAATAAAATTATTTAAAGCCACCAATGCTGGCTTAGATTCCAAAGTATAACTCATAGTAGTGTTATATTGCTTTGCATTTTCAAAGACTTTTTTCTCTATTTTTTCATTTAAAGCTCTCAAAGTTTTATTGGCTTCTGGTAAATAGGTCGAATTTGGATACGTATCTATAAACGACTGTAGCTTGTCAATTGCTTTAAAAGTATCTGTTTGATCTAAACTATATACTGGTGAAAGCATCGAAAAGCATTTTGCTCCTAAATAAGCTGCTTCTTCCGCTTTTTCACTTTTTGGATAACCAGAAACAAAACTTTCAAATTGATAAGCCGCCAAATAATACTGTTTCGTATTATAATAGGACATAGAAAACATATAAAATAATTTCTCTGCTTGAGGTTTTCCTCTATATGCAGGTGCAATTTGCTCAATAAGTCTAATTGCGTCGTTATATTTACCAGCATCATATAATTTAGTAGCCATTTCAAACTTTACAGCAACATCTTCGGTTTTTAATGCTTTTTGATATTCGCTACAAGAAGCGAAAAGAACAACAATAAGAAATAGTGATACTAATTTTTTCATTTTTTTTATTTACTTTTTTTATGATTTAGAAGAAAGCCAAACTTTCAAAAACCATACCGAAGTTTCGGTGGCAAATTTAGGTATTAATTTAGCCACTTCAAAATATATTTTTTTATTAAAAAAGGAAGGTTTTTTATGTCAATTTATTGATTTTTTTGACAAATCCATCAATTCGATTGGCAAGTGATTCGTCAACTTTTACTAATGGCAAACGAACTGTATTGTCCGCTATTCCCAGTGACTGAAACACTTGTTTGATTCCTGCAGGATTTCCTTGTTCGAAAATCATATCGATACAATCAGAAAAAAGGTATTGCAATTTAAAGGCGTCATCTACTTTTCGATTTAAGCCTAAACGCATCATTTCGGAAAATTCTTTTGGAAAACCCTGAGCAATTACAGATATAACGCCAGAACCTCCTGCTAAAACCATTGGTAAAGCAATCATATCATCCCCAGAAAGTACAAGAAAATCTTTGGGTTTATTTTTTAGCAATTGCATTGCTTGAATAATATCACCAGCTGCTTCTTTGATAGCCACAATGTTTTTGAAATCATTTGCTAACCGTATAACTGTTGCCGGCAAAACGTTGCTTCCTGTTCTACTTGGAACATTATACAAAATAACAGGAATTGGAGAAGCTTCAGCAACAGCTTTAAAGTGTTGGTAGATTCCTTCTTGAGTTGGCTTATTATAATAAGGAGAAATAGAAAGTATCGCTGCAAATTGCGACAAATCTCTATTTTTAAGTTCCTCTACAACTTCCATCGTGTTATTCCCTCCTACTCCAAGTACCAAAGGCAATCTTCCATTGTTAGTTTCGATTATGGTTTTAATTACAAATTCCTTTTCATCCTGAGACATAGTTGCATTTTCGGCTGTTGTGCCAAGTACTACAAGGTATTCAACTCCTCCATCTATAGAGAAATTTACTATTCTTATTAATGCTTCTGTATCAATTGAAAAATCTCTTTTAAAGGGGGTAGCTAGGGCAACACCAGTTCCTATTAATGATTGCATAATTTGTTTTTATATTTTATTTAACACTTTTAAATACCTGAATAATTCGTGAACAAAAACCTTATAATTCTCGGCATTGGTATTGATCATCATATGGTTTAATCTCTTATCTACTGATGAAAATCCAACTTTAAAATGAGCTTTAGAACTGTGGGTTATTTTTAGTAAAAATGCTTTCTCCACATCATAATAACTTATTAATAAATCGAATTTTTCGTTAATGAAATCATTTACTGCCGGATTCGTGATTTGCGCATTCCAATTTACATGATTTGCACCAAATGTTGGTTGAGAATACACTTCATTTTTCTTCCATTTATCTCTGTAAACAATAATTTTAATATTGCTTTCAAGAATTCCATTGGCAATCAATTCGTTTACCAAAGCTTCTTTTTCGAAAAAATAACTTTCATCTACAAGCAAACCAACTGTTTGTATAGACTTAGTTGATGTACTTGCCTTGACATTATGCAAATTATTTTTTAAAATTTTAATTAAAAAATAATCCTTTATATAATTTAAAAACATATTACTTTTACCTGATTACAAAATTAATTAAATTAAGTCGCATTACAGATGGTAAATCTAAAAAAGTATAATGGTGTTTCGAAACTTTTTGTTATATTCTTAACACTTTTATTAATTATTTCCTGTGCTAAACAAAGTTACTATGTTTCCAAAATAGAGGGGAAACGAATAACAATTACTGACAAAGAAACTCAAGATTCGCAAATTGAAAACTATGTAAGACCTTATCGAGAGCATATCAACAAGGATTTAGACAGTATTTTGGCTTATTGTCCGGTGACTTTGGATAAAAGTGATGGCAAATGGCAAACCACTATTGGCAATTTGATGGCAGATGTCACGTTACAAAGAGGGAATATAGTATTCTTGGCTCGAGAAAAAAAGGAAATCAATTTATGTATCCTTAATAATGGTGGGATTCGCGCTATGCTTCCAAAGGGAAATGTTACCACCAGAACTGCTTTTGAAATAATGCCTTTTGAAAATGGACTTGTTGTTATAGCATTAAAAGGAGAACAGATTTTTGAATTGGTCGACTACTTTATTGCTACAAAAAAACCACATCCTTTATCAGGAATTACGTTTACAATTAGCAAAGATAATATCGCAAAAAACATATTGGTGCAAGGAAAACCAGTCGAAAAAGACGCTATTTATTATGTAGCTACCAATGATTATTTATCGAATGGCGGTGATAATATGAATTTCTTTAAAAAGGGAGTTCAAAAATATGATCTAGACTGTAAATTAAGAAATGTGTTAATTGATTATTTTAAGGAAGTGGATACGATTCCGATGATAAATGACGTGAGGATTAGTGTTGAATAAAATTCAGGTTGCATATTGCAAGTTGCAGATTTTAAAAAAGTGTTGAATAAAGCAAAAAATATATAGCTATTATATTGTCTAGCCCCGATTGAAGAGGAAATCCCACGCTTTTTTGCGTGGATTGAAACGGAAAGCGGGACATGAGCAAAGCGAACTGACGAAGTAAATAGCTCCAAAAAAAATAAAAATGAAAAGAAGAGATTTTATAGAGAAAACGGCTGCAAGTACGGCGTTATTGAGTTTAGGTTTATCGTTGAGCAGTTTTAAATCAGATATTAAACATATAACGATACTTCATACTAATGATGTTCACAGTCATATCGATCCTTTTCCTATGGATGATCCTCGAAATCCAAATATGGGTGGCGTTGCCAGAAGAGCTTCATTGATTGAAACCATTCGCCAGGAAAATTCAGATGTTTTACTACTTGATGCCGGTGATATTTTTCAAGGAACTCCCTACTTTAATTATTATGGCGGCGAGCTGGAATTCAAATTGATGAGTATGATGAAATATGATTTGTCAACCATTGGCAATCACGATTTCGACAATGGTGTTGATGGTTTAACAGCTCAAATGCCTCACGCTACATTTGAATTTGTTTCAGCAAACTACGACTTTAAAAATACTACGATGGATGGTTTTGTAAAACCGTTCAAGATTTTTAATAAAAATGGAATAAAAATTGGCGTTTTTGGACTTGGAATTGAACTCGAAGGCCTTGTAGATAAAAGAATGTACAAAGAAACTGTATATAGTAATCCTTTAGAAAAGGCACAAGATATGGTTCGGATCCTAAAACAAGAAAATAAATGTGAATTGGTTATTTGTCTTTCTCACCTTGGATATAAATACAGCAAAGAAGATTCGAATAAAATATCCGACTTGAAACTGGCTGAACTTACAAAGGATATTGACTTAATTATTGGTGGTCACACGCACACTTTTTTGGACAAACCAACTGTTGTAAAAAACCTGGATGGTAAGGAAGTTTTGGTTAACCAAGTGGGTTGTTATGGTATAAATCTAGGTCGAATTGATTTTTATTTTGATAATGACAAGTCAAAATCTTCTGTTGGAAAATCAATTATTGTTTAATCTTTCGATTGACATAACAAATTTATAAAAAGCATAATAAACTGCTGTATTCAAAATCATAGCTATAGGCCGAAGGCTAATTGGAGATAAATCTGAGAGATAATATTTCTCAATAAAAACAATGAAATATTGGCTAACGGATAGCAGTCCAAATATAAATAACCAAGTCGTATCTTTTTTACCATTATTCATTACATAATCAGATAAAGCTATCCCTGCAATTATAGAAATCAAAATATTTTGGATTATCAAAATCCCATAACTTCTAGATGTTAATTCACTTGTTATTGACAATAAATAGAAGAAAAAGAAAATAAAAGGAATCATTGCTATAAGCAAAGGAATAGAATCCTTTAGCTTTATTAATTTGATGATGTAATAAATCATCAGTAATCGATGTATAAAAAAGGCAATCAACCCCAAAAATAACATCAATTCTGTGTTAAAAATAAAAAACACATTGGTAATCAATGAAAATAATATTATCCAGAAAAAAAGTGGGTTTCTTCGAAGGGATGTATTCCAATAGAGACCCATCAAAACAATTGAAATTAATGGTTTAAAAACAAAGAGAAAAGGCTTATATGAGAACAATTCCGCTGTAACTTCAATTGTGGCCACAGTGAAATACAATGTTATAAATAAATTTTCAAGACTGTTTTCTTTATTAAAAATCCTCATTACTTATTTATTTGTTTTCATTAATCAATTCCATAAAATCTGTTTCTGAGATTATTGGAATATTTAGTTTTACTGCTTTCTCCAGTTTAGCTGGACCCATATTAGCTCCGGCAATCACATAATCAGTTTTTGTGGAGATGGAACTTCCCACTTTTCCGCCGTTATCTTCAATCGCTTTTTTCAAATCGTCTCTCGAAAACTGTTCGAAAACGCCAGTAACAATAAGAATTTTACCCGAAAGTATGTTGGTTTGTATTACAGAAATTGGAGGATAAGTATTATTCCTTTTTACAACTTTAACTTTATTAAAGTAAATATCAACCGCAGATTTATTTCTAGAACTTATTCCTGTTTGATATTGCCCGATTCTTAAAATATTATCTTCATCAATTTCATTACATAAATAATTAAAAATTTGACCACATACAAATGCATCATCCAAAGCATTATGGTGACTTTTTTGAATTATATTTAAATGCTTTGCAACTATATCAAGTCCAAATTTTTCCAAGTTAAAAGTATTTTGAGACATTTTTAATGTACAAAAACTTTTAAAATTTGGAATTTCTATTTTATAATGATTTAAAGTTTTAAGTAAAACATTAATATCCGTTGAAGCCTGATGTGCAACTATGGTTCTGTTGCAAAAAAAATGTGAAATCTCATTCCATATTTCGTCAAATTCCCTTTCATTAATTACATCTTCTAAATAAATTCCTCCATTTTTACTTGGATTAATTGGACTAAACTTTAGGTCTATAGGTCTAATTAACGATTCATATTTATTTGCAACTTCCCCATCTATAAACTCAACGATACCTATAGAACAAGGTATATGTCCATAAGACATCTCGAAATCGACTGCTACAAAATTGTTTTTCATCTTATCAAATCATAAAATTCATATTTCGAAATCATTTTGACATTGTCTTTTATAGCTTTTTCTTTTTTAGCTGGCCCCATATTGTCTCCAACAATTAAATAAGAAGTACTTTTTGAGAGTGAGCCAACATTCTTTCCTCCATTTTCTTCAATAATTTTCTTGAGTTCGTCTCTTTCAACATCAAAAGTTCCTGAAATAACAAATGTCAAACCTTCTAATTTGTTTGATGATAATTCTTTCTCTTCAACATTAAAAATCAATCCACAACTTTTCAACTTATCAATTATTTCAATGTTATGCTTATTTGCAAAAAAGCTAATAATGTTTTTAGCCGTGCTTACGCCTACATCCCTAATTGCTGTTAACTCTTCGAAAGAAGCTCCAATTAATCTATCAATACTTTTAAAATGAAAAGCTAAATTCTTCGCACCAACTTCACCAACATCATTAATCCCGATCGCAAAAAGAACTTTTTCAAAAGGTATCTTTGCTGAGTTTTCTATTGATTCAATTATGATTTTAGCTGATTGTTCTTTTATCCCTACTCTATTTCTATCAGCTACACTTGCAACAAAAGCTTCGAATTTTTTATCATTTCTTAAGCTTTCTAAATTTAATACATTATCAATATAACTCATATCATTCAATGACGATTGCATAAAAATGTCATTAAAGAAATAATTACTAAACTTTACATCCAACAAATAATTTAATGATACATAATGATCAAAAGAATTATACCTACTTTCATTAATATAAATTATAGATGATGCAAATTTGTCACAGAAAATTTTAAACTTCTTAATATCTATGTTTAATTCTGAAATACTCAAATTAAGAATGTCAGCGATTTTTGTAATTTCTCTTGCAATTTTTTGGCATTCAACAAGAGTCAAATTTCCCCAATTTTTTGATAGCCCAAAAATTGCTTTATCTAATTTTACTTGAAGTTGATTTTGGTTTTTTAATCCTGCATCATCATTGTCTAACCATTTTTCAAGACCAAAAATATCATTGTATTTTAAAAAATATAAATCAGAATAATCTATAATTTTTTTATTAAAAAACAACAAATCGATTGTACCACCACCTAAACTGTCAATGTTCATGGCCTTTTTACTAACAAAATGTTTTATTCGTCCAATAATTTGTGGTGGACATCCATAAAAATTAGGACAATAATGATTGGCTTCGCTTTCGCCACGAATTAATTCCGTTTGGCATTCAGGGCAATGCGTGATGTATTTTGTAGGTTCTGAATTGTCAGGTCTTTTGCTAAAATCAACCGCGATAATTTTCGGGATAATTTCCCCTCCTTTTTCTACAAAAACTGTATCACCAATACGAATATCTAATTTTTCGATTTGGTCTGCATTGTGCAAAGAAGCACGTTTTACAATAGTTCCGGCCAACTGTACCGGTTCTAAATTTGCAACTGGAGTTATCGCACCTGTTCTTCCTACTTGGTAGGAAATGGAATTCAATTTTGTTGAAACCTGTTCTGATTTGAATTTATAAGCAATTGCCCAACGAGGTGATTTAGCAGTAAATCCTAATTCATCTTGATGTTCGAACTGATTCACTTTTATCACCACACCATCAGTTTCATAAGGAAGACTATGTCGGTGAACATCCCAATAATCAATAAATTGGAAAACTTCTTCTAAATTATTAGCGAACTTGGCTTCTTTTGGCACTTTGAAACCCCAATTCCTGGCAGTTTCTAAACCTTCAAACTGAGAATTAAATGGCAATTTATTTCCAATAATGAAATATAATAAACAATCCAAAGGTCTTTTTGCAACCTCAGCACTGTCTTGCAACTTCAAACTTCCAGAAGCAGTATTTCTAGGATTCGAATATGGTAATTCCCCAATTTCGATTAATTCCTGATTCATTTTTTCGAAGCCGGCAAAAGGTAAAATGATTTCGCCACGAACATCAAATTTATCGGGGAAATTTCCTTTTAACTTTAAAGGAATTGATTTAATTGTTTTAATATTATTGGTAACATCATCACCTTGAACACCATCTCCACGAGTTACGGCGCGTTTTAGCTTTCCGTTTTCATAACTGATACTTATTGAAGCTCCATCATATTTAAGTTCGCAGGTGTATTCTAATGGAACTTCACCCAAAACTTTCTGAACACGCTTTTCCCAGTCTAATAATTCTTCTTTGGAATAGGAATTATCCAAGGAATACATTCTGTACTCGTGTTTTACGGTTTCAAAGTTTTTGGTAATTGTTCCTCCTACACGTTGCGTTGGTGAGTTTTCGTCAAAGAATTCAGGATGTATATCTTCTAACTCTTGAAGTTGCTTTAATTTCAAATCAAATTCAAAATCCGAAATGATGGGTTTGTCCAACACATAATAATTATAGTTGTGTTGGTTTAATTCCTCTCGTAATTTTTGAATCGTATTTTGAATATCCATAGAAAATAAAATTGGCTATTTTAGCTTTTTAAATAAAGGACTAAAATAACCAATTTAATAGAAAAAACGATAAAATTACGATTCAATAATCGAAATAATTTGTTTATATAATTGTCCGTCGCTTAAAAACGACCCTTGTTGTATTAATCCAAAAATAGAAGTATTGCGTTCCTCGGTAAATACTTTTTTGCCAGTCTTCATCTCGATGGTCTCAGTAAACATATTGTCACTCAACCATTGTAGGCCTTCTTTAGTGAGAAAATCAGTTTCTGGAACCAATGATTTCAAAACAATAGATTGCACATAAGTATCAAAACATTGAAAAAGGAAAATATGATTTTTGGAAAAATGTTCCAAATATTCTGCTCGACCAAGAACACCTTCCCAAACTAAATCTGAGAAAACATCCAATTCTTGCTCGGCTACTTCAGGTTTCTCTATTTTAATTTTATCCCATTCGGCTTTATCAATAGCTTGAGTAGCAAGGAAATTAATAAATTCTTGGTGCAATTCCTCGAATTGTTCTTTCGTTAATCTTGAGTATTTCATTAAATTATTTTATTGTATTAAGCGTAAAAAAGCCCTCTCGAATGAGAAGGCTAATTTAAAGCTTTTCTGATAATTAGAAAATATATCTAATACCAAATTGCATTTGCCATCTTGAAGCTAAACTAGCATCATAACTAAAAGTTTCTTTTTGTGTTCCGTTGAAAGAATATGTAGGTGTATTTCCAGTTACAGAAACCCCAATTGGTTGAACACTTATTGGAGCTTGAACTAATCCCCAATCTGAACTTATTAAATTACCAAAATTCAAGATATCAATACTAAATTGGATTGTATTAGTTTTTGTTGAAGCAGAAGATACTTTAAAATTATAATCTTGTAAAATCTTCATATCCCACTTTCCTCTCCAAGGAGACAAAGCACCATAACGCTCAGCATATTGACCTCTACGTCCACTTAAATAATCATCTTGGCTGATAAATTTATCAAAAGCTGCTGCTTGACCAGCACCTGAAAAAGTCATAGATTGAATTTCAGCAGTAGTTGGTACATAAAGTAAATCATTCGCACCAGAACCATCATTATTGATATCTCCACCATAAGTATAGCTGAATCTACCACCTTGAGCATATTCAAAAACAGTAGAAACGGTTGTAGCCCATTTGTCTTTTCCGTATTCCCATTTTTTTGATCCAACCCCAATAAAACGATTGTTATCGCCATATTTAGAATTAGAAAGGACATCTTTATTTACATCTCCCAATGCAGGATTAAATGCAAAAGCATCTCCAGTAATTTCTGCTTCTATAGAGTTAACATCTTTTGACACCATATAATTATAAGCTAAACTAGCATATAATCCGTTATCAAAATTCTTTTGAACTTTAAAAGAAGAGTTAAAAGCATAACCTTTATTAGAATTAGTCATCACATATGCATTATTTGCACCTTTATCTGCAGCAAGATATATAGCTCTATCATCTGATCCAGCTAATGTTCCAGTAGGTGTTTTCAAGCCCCAATTTTGAACATGAACTCCATTGATGTCCTTATTGTATGACATATCAATAGTTAAGATATAATTATTCTTGAATTTGTGATCGTATCCTAAACTAGTTCTCCATACTTGTGGCCATTTATAATCAGGATCCATAATTTGCAAAAATCCATCATCAGCGCCACTTACTTGATTCCCTAACCACACAAAAGGAATTCTTCCTGTAAACACTCCTGTTCCACCTCTCAATTGAGAAATGTTTTCCCCTTCCATATTCCAGTTGAAACCGAGCCTTGGAGACCATAGAATTTTATCAGAAGGTAAATCCGTAGAAATTAATTTAACCGGTTGTCCTGTTGCAGGATCATAGTAATCTATATTTTCGTTACGTACATTACCACTTGCAGCATTAACATCTACATACTTTTGAATTAAATCGGCTGTGTTGAAGTACAAAGGTTTATCAGCCCTTAAACCTAAAGATAATTTAAAATTATCATTTAAATTCCAGTCATCTTGAGCGTAGAAAGCAACTTGACCTACATTCAACTCAGCCAATTTCCAACCACCAATTTCTCCTACTCCAATTTTGCTTTTAGCATTGTAAGTATCAATGGCATTTTGCATATTAATAGCAACAATACTTTGAGCGTATGGTTTAGCAGCATCTGCTAAAAAATCTGCAACTGTAAAATAAGGGGAGAAAAATAAGCCCGCGTAACCATTTGGATTACCGAAATTCTCATAACCCGTCAAGTTAAATGAATTTTTGAAAGCGAATTTCTCAAATGAAGCACCAAATGTAAACTCATGATTTCCTTTAACATAACTTAAGTTATCAGAGATTTGAAAAACTTTTTGATCTAGAGTATTATTTATAGAAAAAGGTTCGTGACCTGCAATTATATAATTAGATCCTGCCCCATCTTTTATATTAATAACTGGTGCTGGTGTCGAAAATGGATTTCTAAAATCATTAAATGAGGTATATCCTGTCTGTAATTTATTAGAAATTTTTTCACTAATTTTTGAATTCAATTCCACTAAGAAGGAACTCAACTCATTATTAATTTCATATCCAGAATTTTGAAATTGAAGTATAGAAGCGCTTGGACCTCTAAATCCTAAAGCTGTTGGATGAGCTGGTTTATCCTTAGAGGCATCCAAAAAGTTGTAGATGACTGCTAATTTATTATTGTCATTAATGTTCCAGTCTAATTTAATAATTCCCTTACTTGAATTGGAATTATGAACAAATCCTTGATAAGTACCTGGATTATATCCAAAACTTTTCCCTGATGCATCTTTCAAATTTGACAAAGCATTATAAACAGCCAATAAATCACTTTCTAAAACTCTAGATTCATTCACTCCTGTTACTGCATCTCCATTATTAGCAATAAAACTAGACCCTAAATCACTTCTTTTATCAATTTCATAATTAGCAAAAAAGAATAATTTGTCTTTAATAATTGGGCCTCCAATACTAAAACCAGCTTGCGTTTGCTCTAAGGATGGAACGAATATTTTTTCTCCATTCACTTTATTTCCAGTCATATTCTCATTTCTAAAATACCCATAAGCAGTACCGTGAAATTCATTAGACCCTGATTTTGTTACAGCGTTTACAGAAGCACCAGTAAAACCTGATAAAGTTACATCATAAGGAGCAGTTGCTACTTGAATTTGATCTATGGCATCTAGTGATATAGGTTGTGCATTAGTTTGACCTCCAGGTGTTGCAGCATCTAAACCAAATGGATTGTTAAAAACAGCTCCATTCAATGAATAGTTATTATATTGATCATTTCTACCTCCAAAAGAACCCGCACTAGCTGTTGGCTCTAATCTTATAAAATCTTCAGCAGATCTAGAAATAGAAGGCAAAGCCGCTAATTCTTTCCTTCCAATGTTAGTTTCCGCTCCAGTTCTCCCGCTTTTAAAAACTTTATTTTGAGAAGTGATAACTTTTACTTCATCTAATTTTTGATTCTCATCTTGTAATTGTATGTCCAAGATAAAAGGTTTCCCTAATTCAAGATAGACATCATTGAACTCTTCAGTTTTATTGCCAACAAAAGTAACAACAACTTCGTAAGGCCCGCCAATTCTCATATTCAAGATATTGTATCGTCCGTCTTCATTTGAAATACCCGAATATTTGGATCCTGTAGGCGTATGAACTGCCTGAATAGTTGCTCCGGGAAGCGACTCCGAATTGGAACCCTTCACAATTCCTTTTATACTTGAAGTTGTAGTTTGCCCCGTCATAGAATGTAAGGCAAATAAAAGAAACAAAAATGTAACAATTTTTTTCATATTTATTGATTTTTGGTTAGTAGGTAAATTTAGACAAAAAAAAACCACTCAATTTGAGTGGTTTTAATATTTTATAAACAAAGTGTGTTAACAAATTATGCTTTTTCAGCAATGATTTCGTAAGGTAATTCAACTACAACATCTCTGTGTAATCTAATGCTTGCAGCATATTTACCAGTTCTTTTTACGATACCGCTAGTGATAAATTTTCTTTCGATTGTTTGACCCGCTTTTTCCAAAGCTTCAGCAATATCAATATTTGTGATAGATCCAAAAAGTTTTTCTCCACCCGCTTTTGCGAAAATTTTAATTTCCAATGCTTTCAAGGTTTCTGCCAATGCTTTTGCATCGTTAACAACCTTAGCTTCTTTATGAGCTCTTTGTTTTAGATTTTCAGCTAATACTTTCTTTGCAGAAGGAGTAGCCAATTGTCCGTGACCTTGTGGGATTAAAAAGTTACGACCGTAACCATTTTTTACATTTACCACATCGTCTTTAAAGCCTAAATTTTGAACGTCTTTTTTTAATATAATTTCCATGTTGTTGTCCTTTGTTGTTAGAAGTTAGTCCCGATTTTATCGGGACAACAAACTGAGTTTTTTTAATATTATTTTAGCAAATCGGCCACATATGGCATTAATGCTAAGTGACGTGCTCTTTTTACGGCTACTGACACTTTTCTTTGGTATTTCAATGAAGTTCCAGTTAAACGACGAGGAAGAATTTTTCCTTGCTCATTAACGAATTTCAATAAGAAATCAGCATCTTTATAATCAATATATTTGATACCTGATTTTTTGAAACGACAATACTTTTTAGTTTTGTTTGTTTCTATGTTTAAAGGAGTAAGATATCTGATATCTCCGTCTTTTTTTCCTGAAGCTGATTGTTGTAATGTTGCCATAATGATTAAGCTTTTGCAGATTTAAGTTTAGTTCTTCTTCTTTCAGCCCAAGAAATAGCGTGTTTGTCAAGACTTACAGTCAAGAAACGCATCACTCTTTCGTCACGTCTAAATTCGGTTTCAAAAGCAATTAGGACTTCTCCTGCTACTTTGAATTCAAATAAGTGGTAAAAACCAGATTTTTTGTTTTGGATTTCGTAAGCCATTTTTTTAAGGCCCCAATCCTCTTTCGACACCATTTCAGCTCCACGGCTAGTAAGAAAATCTTCAAATTTGCTTACTGTTTCCTTTACCTGAACTTCAGATAAAACGGGATTTAAAATGAAAACAGTTTCATAATGATTCATAAATATGTATGTATTTGTTAATTTGGCTGCAAAAGTAATCATTTTATTTTAAAAAACAAATACTATTCAACTTTAATCGTCATAATGCAAAAAAAACCGATAAAGATTAGGTTATATTAAAAACGTATAGTACTTTTACTATCCCGAATCTTAAATAATATAAATTATGAAACTAAATTGTGTCGTTGTAGATGATAGTTCTATCCAAAGAATGATTATCACAAAGTTAGTAAATAATCACCCAAATCTACATTTAATAGGTGATTTTTCTAACGCAATTGAAGCAAAAGGTTGTATGACCATTCACAACGTGGACTTGATCTTTTTAGATATTGAGATGCCTGTTATTAGCGGTTTCGATTTTTTGGATGGCTTAAAAACAAAGCCCCAAATTATTTTTATCACTTCCAAGGCTGAGTATGCAATGAAAGCATTTGATTATGATGCTACTGATTATCTTCAAAAACCTATCGCAGTAGATCGATTTAATGCCTCTGTAAAAAGAGCCATGGACTTGCATTTGCTAAAATCTGAAATTCACGAAGAAGATGGCGATCATATTTTCATTAAAAGTAACCTTAAAAAACTAAAAATTTTTACTGCTAAAATAAAATGGATTGAAGCTTTTGGCGATTATGTAAAAGTTGTTACCGAAGACGACAGTAATCTGGTTCTTTCTACGATGAAATCTTTCGAAAAAGATCTATCAAAAGACAAATTTGTCAGAGTACATAAATCTTACATTATCAATATTGATAAAGTAGAACGCTTCAACAGTAGATTTGCCGAAATTGGAATCACAAAAATCCCATTAAGCAGACATAAAAAAGAAGATTTAGTGAGAGCCTTAGCTATCAACTAATAAAAATCAACATTTACAGTCACTTTAATTGATCTGTATTGTGCAACTGCCTCAAAACTATTCAGGATTTTCTGGATAGTTTTTTTTGTGCCTTGCAGAGACTGATTTTGTGGAATTTTAATCATTATTGTTCTAATGTATTCATTCCTTATTCTGGAAATTGGCGGTTCTTCAGGGCCAAGTACCGGTATTGTCAAATTTTGTTGCATCACTTGATACAGCCACATTGAACCTTCCTTGAGTTTGTCAAAATCTCTGTGTTTCAAAGTCAACTTTATAAGTTTGAAATAAGGAGGGTATTTATAAATTTGTCTTTCGTACAACTGTTCATTATACATTCCTAAATAATCATTTTGCACTACTTGCCGAATGGTATTGTGGTCTGGATTATAAGTTTGGATAATCACTTTTCCTTGTTTTTCAGAACGTCCTGACCGGCCGGAGACTTGCGTCATCATCTGGAAACTTCTTTCGAAAGCCCTGAAATCAGGATGATACAACATATTGTCGGCATTCATAATTCCCACTAAGCTCACGTTGTCAAAATCCAGACCTTTGGCAAGCATTTGTGTTCCAACTAAAACTTCTACTTCTTGATTCTTGAAACTATCAATAATTTTCTCGAAACCAAATTTACCGCGAGTAGTATCCTGATCCATTCTTCCTACTTTCGCATTTGGAAATAATTCAACCAATTCCTGCTGAATTTGTTCGGTTCCAAAACCTTTTGTAGTTAAATGGATACTTGAGCAAGAATGACAATTCGTTGGCTTTGCCATTGAATAACCGCAATAATGACAACGCAATTGATTCTTGTGTTTATGATACGTCAAACTCACATCACACTGCGGACATTGTGGAACGTGACCACAAGTCATACATTCGACAACAGGCGAAAATCCCCTTCGATTTTGAAACAAAATAACTTGTTCTCCTAATGACAATGCGGTTGTGATTTCTTCGATTAAAGTATCACTAAAATGACCTGACATTTTTTTGCGAAAGTATTTGTCTTTCAAGTCCACCAGTTCTATTTCGGGCATTCTGACGTTGCCGTATCTTTCAGAAATCTCAACCAAACCATATTTACCAGATTGAGCATTAAAATACGTTTCAATACTAGGCGTTGCCGAACCTAATAAAACTTTTGCTTTAAAACTATTTGCCAAAACTATCGAAGCATCACGAGCGTGATATCGTGGAGATGGATCAACCTGTTTAAAAGTTTGTTCGTGTTCTTCATCAACAATGACTATTCCCAAGTTTGAAAATGGTAAAAACAAAGCCGATCTTGCCCCAATGACAATTTGTGCTTTTGGAGATTGTGCCAAAACTTGTTGCCATACTTCTACCCTTTCGTTGTTGCTATATTTCGAATGAAAAACGGCTACTTTATTACCGAAATAATCTCGCAATCGTCCAACTAGTTGAGTAGTCAATGCAATTTCAGGTAATAAATACAGGATTTGTTTTTCTTCTTTTATATACTCTTCGATAAGTTTGATGTAGATTTCGGTTTTTCCGCTGGAAGTTACTCCGTGCAAAAGACACACTTCTTTTTGGGTAAAACTATACTTGATTTCTTCGAAAGCAATTTGTTGTGCTTCACTTAATTGAAGTTGTTCTTCCCGAGTTTTTCCTGAGAAATTTACACGATCTACCTGAATATAATATTCTTCGAAAATTTCTTTATCGATTAATGCTTTTACTATTGTGGAAGATGAATTAGCAATATCAATTAGCTTTTTAACTGTAATAGGCTTTTTCTCCGAAGCACTCAATTGAAAATAACTAAGGACAATTTCCTTTTGTTTATTAGCATTTTTCAGGATTTCCAATAATTTTCTCAGGCCTTCATTTGATTCGTATTTTGAATGTAATTTTACGTATCGAATGAGTTTTGGAGAATAAGTTTCCAACATTTCTTCCTGCAGAACCAGAATATTTTTGTCTATCAATTTTTGGATAACAGGAAAAATATTCTTCTTGTTCAAAATATTAATAATATCCTGCACCTTCAAGGAACTTTGTTGCTGCAAGGCTTCATAAACCAAAAATTCCTCATCCGAAAGCAAGCTTTCATCTACAAAACCATCTTGCCTTTGGGAAATAATGGTTTCGCTTTCCAACAAAAGAGCCGATGGCATTGCTCCGCGATACACATCACCAATGGCACACATATAATAAGAAGCAATCCACTGCCAGTGGGCGATTTGGATTTCCGTTACTATTGGTTTTTCGTCGAGGATTTGGTGAATTTCCTTGGCATCATACAATGTGGGTTTATTTTCGTGAATTTCGATAACCAGTCCCGTATAGATTTTACTTTTGCCGAAAGGCACCGCCACCCGCATTCCTTTTTTAATATAATTATACTCGGCTTCCGAAACGCTGTACGTAAACGTTTTGGCAAGAGAAAGCGGTAAAATTACTTCGACGAAATGCATTTATTGTATCGGATTTGACTCTTCCACATTCTTAGTAGGAAGGTGTGCTTTTGAATGTTTGAGCCTTAATTTATTTATGGATGCATTCAATTCGAATCCGAGGAGTAAAATCATGCAGTTGATCCAAATATAAAACATCAGAATTAATAAGGTTCCTATGGAGCCATACAATTCGTTGTATTTAGAAAATCGAATTACCCAAATTCCAAACCCATAAGAATCCAGCAGTATTAATATTGTAGTAAATACAGAGCCTATAGAAATAAAAGGACCACCTATAAAATGTTTAGTTCCGAATCTGAAAAGGATTGATGTAGTGACTAAAATCATTAGAATTACAAAGGCATATCGTCCTAAAATGATCAACGGTATCTGATCGCTCAACACATCCTGAATAATTGTTTTTTGGATGAAAACCTCAAAAACCACAATTATTGCAATGGTGGCCAACAATAAAATCGACAATACTAGTGACATTCCAAGCGCAACCAAATATTGATGCAAAAATCCTCTTTTGATAAGCACATGCTTTGAAGATTCGAAACCACCAAGAATACCGTTCAAGCCATTTGCCATCAGAAAAATTGACAAGATGAACCCTGTTGACAGCAATCCAGAATGACTATTATTCAGGATATCGTTAACAATGTTAGCAATCGCATCAAAAGTGTTAGGTGGTACTCCTTCTTTTACAAATTGAAGAAAATCCAACTGAAATCCTTCGATTGGAATGTATGGAATGAGATTTAAAATGAACAATGCAAAGGGAAATAATGCCATAAAAAAACTAAAAGCAATGGCACTAGCGTGATAGGTTAGCGCATTTTCCATTATTCCAAGTATATACAGTTCCAATAAATCATAAAAAGACAATCCCGCCAACCATGGCAATTTTATCCGTTTTAGTGGACGAACTAAATTGCGTAAAATGTGGATTCGTTCTATTCTTTCTTCTATTTCTTTACTCATTTTTTAGATTTCTAAAAAGCTTTTAAGCTCAAATCCATATTGTAAACTGAATGCGTCAGCGCACCTGACGAAATATAATCAACTCCACATTCGGCATAAGCGCGAATGGTTTCTTCGTTGATATTTCCTGAGGATTCTGTTTGACATTTATTCCCAATCAAAGCAACCGCTTTTCGGGTATCTTCATAATTAAAATTATCAATCAAAATTCTATAAATTCCTTCGCTTTTTAGAATTTCCATTATTTCATTTAGGTCTCTGGCTTCGACGATGATTTTTAAATCCAGATTTTTTTCTTGGAGATATGCTTTGGTTTTGGCTATAGCCAAAGTAATTCCACCAGCAAAATCAAGATGATTGTCCTTGAGCATTACCATATCATAAAGCGCAAAACGGTGATTTTCTCCACCCCCTATTTTCACTGCCCATTTTTCGCAGGCACGGAAACCTGGAGTTGTTTTTCGTGTATCGAGAACTTGTGTGTTTGTTCCTTGAAGCAAATCAACATAGCTTTTAGTTTTGGTCGCAATGGCGCTCATTCTTTGCATCGAATTGAGAACCAATCTTTCGGCTTTAAGGATGGATTGTGAACTTCCTGAAACATTAAATACTACATCACCATATTTTACAAGAGTTCCATCTGTGATAAAGGGTTCGACTTTTAGATTGCTATCGACATATTCGAAAATCATTTTGGCGAAAGCCACGCCAGCAATAATACCATCTTCTTTGACCAAAAGCTTTGCTTTTCCTGTTGCCGAAGCCGGAATGCAAGCCAAGGAGCTGTGATCGCCATCGCCCACATCCTCACGAATGGCGTTTTCTATAATGAGATGAAGTTCGTTGTTGAATTGTGATTCGCTAATCATTTTTATACTGAAATTTACAGAATGCTAAAATACCATTTTAATTGGTAATTTGAAAATTTGAAACTACTCAGTCAGGGCAAACGCATCATAATTTGATTAGATATTCGAGATAATCGTTATCCCAGCCGGCTTTCTTCCTTTTTCCTTTAATACCAACATTCGTTGTTTTA
>NZ_JAYWCK010000151.1:0-11769 GCF_043780635.1 Flavobacterium sp. | reverse complement strand
AGTATAATATATGATATTTTTTATTATAAAACAAGCATTAAACCATTTATATTCAGATAATTATATAGTTTTTAAAAAAAAACTGGTGCGTTTGCCCTGGTAGAAACTCATTATTCCCTTAAATGTCAAAATTTTGTATGTTCCATTTAAATATTTTTTTAATGTAACCTCTGTCAAGTTACCGTAGAGATAACGTCGTATTTCCATAATAGCAGAGAGAAAATTTTTATCCTTTCCACCAACAGGTATGTTTCGAGTATGAATTACAGTTGGATTTAAGGGTTGTAATAAATTATGATAAAGTAAATATGAGATTTGCTTTTTTATTTTTTTTACTGATGAATCTTTGATACTAATTTTTTCTGTTGAAATTTTATACCCTAAGAACTCTACATACTCTTTTGTATTTATAAACTCTGAACGAATATCTTTACTTTGTAATAACGAAATACCGTCAGATTTTTTATAATTTATCATTATTCCTGCTTCCTGAGAGAAAGCATTCATAATCTCAAAAGCTTTAGAAATTTTAGAATAATCTTTGGACCAAATTATTGTATCATCCGCATATCGGGCAAAGCGCACTCCTTCATCTTCTAAACTTCTGTCTAACTTCCAGCAAACTACATTTGCTAAGAATAGCGAAATAGAAGTTCCCAAAGGAATACCTTTTTCAAAATGTGACAAAAATGCTTTAATAATTTGCATATCCATATCACTAATTAGGAATGCATTTTTCTGTAATTGTGCAAATAAATAATTGTGATCAATTGAACCAAAAAAATTACTAAAATCAAATTCAGCTACAAATATCCTTGGAACAGACCCTAATTCATTTGCAATATCTTGGATAGCGAAATGAATATTTCTGTCGTTCCTGTATGCATATGTAAGAGAGCTAAATCTATGCTTGTTTTTACTCAATAAATTATGATAGAAGCGATCTGAAATCGCCGAATCTTGAATTTGATAAACACTTATTGTACGTGTTCCACCGCTAGGTTTTTTGATCTCTTTTGCAATCGGTTTATTAGGCAAATATTCTCCTTTAAGTATTTTTTTGCTTACCGATTTGGCAATTTGATTTTTCCTTTTCAACACATAGAAGGGATTGTACTTTTTATTTACATTCCATTCGGCAGGAATATTTACAATTTTAGGAATTGGATTGCTATAATTTTTTTTCTTTCGTTCATTAGAAAGATGGAGGTAATTATGATAGTTATTATATTTATCGCAAAGTTCTTGCGCCTGTTTTTCTATGTCTCGAAGTAGTAATTTTTCCATAAGCTTTAAACAAAAATGCCCTGCCGAAGCAAGACAAATTCACGGACTGTACAATTAAAAATAAGTTCTTAAATAATAACAGTTTTTTAGAATAACCGAAACACCTTTCCCAAGTGGTATTACCAAATGAGCTGTGGTACACTCCGTTAGTTCCATAAGAACACTAATACAAATATATAAAATATTATTTAAAATACCTACAAAAGCGATTTGTAAAACTGCTGGCTAGAGTTTTTTTTTGCGAACTCGCCTTTTTGTTGTAACGGTGTATTTTTTCTTTTATTTATTCACAATTTTTTATCAATGTTATAACACTACAACAAAAAAAAGCTTCGTAATCGCTAAGAAATATACAATAGGATTGCTAGAAGAAGAACTTATTCTTTCGCTGGGCTTTACTCTGACGGATTCGGTAAAAATACAAGGGGAATAAGTAAAATCTACACCTTTGTAACCACCCAAGTCAATTCTCTTATGGCAGAAATTCACAACACCAAAAGGAGTGCAATAGTTCTCAAACGTGGGGATAGAATTAAATGGTGATAATATAAACCAATGGATCAATTTGCCTATCCCTATTCAGTTGATTTAATTGCAATTACGCGATAATATTTAACTATTAATTATTATTTTTACATTAAAAATGGAAAATCCTTTTGAAATTATTTTAGAGAAATTAAATAGCATCGAGAAAGCAATTGAAAAACTAAAAACCGCTTCGAATGATGATGAAGATTTTATGACTATAGAACAAGTATCCAGTTTTGTTGGTTTAACTAAAGCAACAATTTATGGATTAACACACGAGCGTAAAATTCCATACTTCAAGGCTGGTAAACGATTGTATTTTAAAAAATCTGATGTCATAAATTGGATAACCTCTACAAGAGTAAAATCAAAACAGGAAATCGAACAAATGGCTAACGAATACATTTATAAACATCCTTTAAGATGATGTAAAAATATTATTTTGAATTTTAATCAAAATTTATTTTTCTTGGTTAAAGCATTTAGCAGATCGCTTTTTTTATAGCGGATTTTATTGCCAATACGATATGTTTGAAGGATGTCTTTCTTATCCCAACTCCATAAGGTAACAAATGAAACAGAAAGCATTTTAGCGGCTTCTTCTCTGGTAAGTATCTGATCTTCGTCAGAGTTTTGAAATTTAAAATTTAGTTCTTTAAGTGCCATTATAACCCCTTTTATTATTTCATCTTTGAACTCTTCAGCGTTGATGTTTTCAATTTGTATTATTTCTTTTTTCATAATTTCTAATTTTTTTAAATTGTGGATTATTTTGATAGTATAAGTGATTTAAGAGAAGGGGAAAATGAGAACTAATTATTTGGGGTATTAAAAATAATACTATTTGCACTAATATTTGAAACTGAATTATTATTTTTTGTATTTTTATAAAACGTAAGTTTAATTAATTTTTGATCATTGAAGAAGCTAATTTTCATCAAAAATATACATTTTATACTATCAAAAATCAAGTTCGTTGGCTAATGGTTGACTAAAATCTTTGTTAAGTCAATAAAATTAGGAAAAATTAACATCGGAGGAACATGTAAGCAGAGAACCACTTTTTGCACAACAAAAAGTGTGTGAATCGCTTATCCCGATGAAAATCGGGATCTCAGAGAACTATTTTCTTTGAAAAAGAAAATATAAGATTTTTTTTTGCTTTTTTGCACAGCAAAAAGTATGTGAATCGCTTATCCCGATGAAAATCGGGATCTCAGAGAACCATTTTCTTTGAAAAAGAAAATACAAGATTATTTCATCTCACTTGTTCTCGCAGGATGCGAGGACTTAGTAGTCACTTATCCAAATTTTCATCAGGTTTTATTTCATATCTCGAATTCAATACCAAACCACTTTTTAATACAAAAAACTTGGAATCGCTAACCCTTTTCTCTCCTTTCAAAGCAAAATAAAAGCGTTTTTTAGGGATATATTTTTTAAATTTGTGATATGAGAAAACCTTTTTTAATCACTTTTACACTTCTAATCTGTATTTTGGGCTATTCACAAGAGGAGCAATTATTATTAAAAGGTGCAATTGTTGATTCGATTAAAATTGCCAATACGGTGAATGAATCGTATGCCATTTATTTGCCAGCGCAATATGACAAAAAGATTCCTTCGGCAATCGTTTTTGTTTTTGATCCCGCAGCAAGAGGAAAAGTTGGTATAGAACCTTTTGTTTTGGCTGCTGAAACCTATAATTATATTTTAGTTTGTTCCAATAATTCTAAAAATGGGCCCTATGATATAAATTTAGGAATTGCAAATCGATTGTTCGATAGTGTATTAGGTTTTTATAATGTCGCCCCATCACAACTTTATATTTCAGGTTTTTCTGGAGGTTCCAGATTAGCAGGTTCTATCGCAGTTTCTTCGGGTGCTTTTCAAGGGGTAATTGCCTGCGGGGCTTCTTTTAATGTAATGGATAAGTATGTTTTGCAAGGAAATGGTTTTTCGTATGTGGGTATGGTGGGAGATAGGGATATGAATTATCAGGAAATGATTGAAAACCAAGTTTGGTTGGATAAAATGAAAATAAGAAATACTTTGTTTGTTTCTCAAAAAGACCACTCTTGGCCAAAACAAAAAGAAATGCTTCGTGCTTTTGATTGGTTAGAAATAGAAGCTTTTAAAAAGAATATTAGAAAAAGTAATGATACTATCATTTTGAATATTTATAGTAAAAATTTAGCTATTGCTGACAGTCTTAAAAATGCAAATGAATACTTATTGGCAGTTAAAGAGTATGAAAGCATAAATAGTAGTTTTGATTCCAAATTTAATTCAGATTCTAATAAAAAAATGGTTGTTGAATTAAAAAAAAGTAAAGAGTATAAAACAGAATTAAAAAAATATCAAGAAATTACTTTGCTTGAAAATGAAATTGCTCAAAAGTTTATGAAGCGGTTTGAAGATGATGACATAACTAATAAAGAAATCAACTTTACTTTTTGGAAAACTGAATTCAAAAAGCTTGAACAAATTTCAATCAAATACAATACTATTCAAATTCGCGATATGGTTAGTAGATTGATAAGTTTGGTTAAGGCTTTGGCTTACGAAAAAGAGTTTATTTGCAAATCAAATGGTGATACGGTAAAGTTGGATTATTATAAAAAACTTCTGGAAATGATTAGTTTGGAATTAAAAACAAGTAAATGAATATAGAATAGAATAATTTGATGCTTTGCAAAGTAAAACAACGGACGAAGCAAAAGTATTGTTTATTTACAGTTTTAGTTTAGGAAAGTATAAAACCTAAGCAGCAAACCACTTTTCGCATCACAAAAGAATATTTATTTATCCTTCTACAAATCAAATCTTTTCTATTTCAATATATCAATTTTAAAGACAACTAAGTTTAAAATATCTATTGATATTCAATTATTTAAGTATTAAATTTTCGCAAACATCATTTTTTATATCTCAAAAAATTTTTATAATACTATCCCGATTTTTAACTTTCAAAGCAAAATTAGTGTGTTTTTTAATAATGCATTTTTTGTTTTTTTATTTTAATGTAAAATGCATTGCTTTTTGTGTTTTATTTAACGCGAAATATTCTGTAATTAACTAATTATTAGTAAGTTATAATTTACATCAGCTTATTTAGGAGTCTTGTTTATATATTATTTTTCTTAATAAATATTGCACTTTGTCGATAATAATAGTATTTCAACGATTTTTCATTGTTTATTTTGTTCTTCCATTTTTTCATTCTTAACTTTAAAGTAATAACTTTTAAACAAAGTTTTAAGTTGTACTGTACAGCACTTTTGGTTAATAATTGGTTAGGAAAAGAATTTTTTCTGAAGCATCAAACAAAAAATTCTTTTATGATGGAGTCCTTGAAAAATAGTTTAAAAAGGCTGTTTTAGATATGAGTTTCTCTTTATGTTTGTGAAATTAGCATCTAAATTTTCAATAATGTGTTAATATTATTTAAATAATCTCCCTAAAAGTTATTTTTCAATCAAAATTTTAACTTTTGTAAAGAAAAACGTGTATTTCATCGATAAATTTGTGTAGTTTGTAGAAAATATTATTTTTTTTGAAATTACTTATATATTTTTATTCCTTCTTTTAGAATTAATCTAAATAGAAAAGCAAAAGAAATATCTAGAAGAATTTACCCCATTCTACAAAATATCCCTGCTCTTGTTCTGGTGTTAATTAATACCTTGAATTATTGTTTTTAAGTATTATTAACAGAAATTTTTAAATGTAGCTTACCCCGAATCTACAAAATTTTATTCCTCTTGTTATAGTGTGTTTATCACCTAATCAAAATAGCTAATAGTTTGATTAGAAATATTAAAAATGTAGTTGACCCCGAATCTACAAAATTTTTTTCCTCTTGTTATGGTGTATTTATTACCTAATCAAAATTTCTAATAGTTTTGATTAAAAGTTTAAAATGTAGCTTACCCCCGAATCTACAAAATTTTCTTTCTCTTGTTATGGTGTGTTTATCACCTAATCAAAGTTTCTATTTGTTAGGATTAGAAGTTTAAAAATATAGTTTCCCCCGAATCTACAAAATGTCCCTACTCATAATGTGGTGTAATTGATCAAATTTAATTAACACCTTAAAGATTATGAAAAGATTTACGTTATTAGGGTTTCGTGACTTTTTTAGCACTCAAAGTTTAGTCTTTGATAGTAGCGGAGAAAGTAGTTTTAAGCTGGATTTTTCGAAAGAAGTTTTAAAAGAAAAAAGGTCCTCGAATCAGTCGAGAGTTAAAGGTATTAGCAGTTTAATTTTACTGCTGGTATTCTTTTTATTTTCCAATTTTTTATCGGCGCAAATTACACTTGATGGTAACCCAAGCGATTGGGCTTCTACTTTAGCTATTCCAGGTGGTGTGAAAGCTAGGATTATTGATCCAATAGATGCTAGTGATAATATTTGGTCTGGAGGAGGATCAAAAGATATAAATCCTATTAGCCAATGGAAATATTCAATCAGTGGTTCTAATGATAAAGGTAACATTGTTAGCGCAGGTTATTATCTAGATGGTACTAAATTATTCTTTTTTGCTGACAGACTTTCAAATAATGGCGATTCTGCAATTGGCTTTTGGATTCTTCAGGGAACAGTAGGCCAGATTGGTGTTAGTGGAGGAAATTTTAGCGGAGCACATGTAGATGGTGATATATTAATGATAAGTCATTTTGTTAATGGTGGTTCTGTGGCTCAAATTCAAGCTTTTAAATGGGATAAACCAGGAGCAGGAGATGGAGCATTAAATCCAACTCCCATTCCGCTACCTACTTCAGGTCTTGACGCTAGAGTAAATTCGGTATCGGTTGCATCTCCAGCTTCTTGGAATTATGTTCCCAAAGCTGGTCCAGCAAATTTTTATCCTATAAACTCGTTCTTTGAAGGATTTATTGATTTAAGTAGTGTAAATTTTAACTTAAGTGTATGTTTAGGGACATTTTTAGCTGAGACAAGACAATCACAGTCATTAAGTTCTACTTTAGAAGATTTGACTTTTGGAAGATTTGGTTCTGTTCCTGAATCGAAAACTTTGATAGGTAGTTCATTTTGTAATTCGATTCCAAATTCAGGAACAATAACAATGAACAGTTCTCAAACTGGAGTTAGTTATCAATTAAAGAAAGATTCAGATAATAGTTTAGTACAGTCTGCAAAATTAGGAACTAGTGGAACACTTATTTGGACAGCACTTCCCGCAGGAAGTTATTATGTTGTAGCAACAAATACTACATCTAGTTGTACAATTAATATTGGACGTCCAACAGTTGTAACCATTTATCCAGTTACTCCAAACAACACCGCAAGTGGACAAGTTTGCGTAGGATATAAATATACTTACGAAGATGTAGAATATGGCCCAGGAGTTTATGACATCCCTCGTACAGATTCTAATGGCTGTGCATGGAAAACCGTGTTGACCGTAACTAATTATCCAGTTACACAAAACAACACCGCAAGCGGACAAGTTTGCGTAGGATATAAATATACATACGAAGATGTAGAATATGGCCCAGGAGTTTATGATATCCCTCGTACAGATTCTAATGGCTGTGCATGGAAAACCGTGTTGACTGTAACTAATTATCCAGTTACGCAAGACAACACAGCAAGTGGACAAGTTTGCGTAGGCAATAAATTCACCTACGAAGGCATAGAATATGCAACAGGAACGCATAATATCGCTCGTACTGATGTTAATGGCTGTCCATGGAAAACAGTGTTGACTGTAACGGATTATCCAGTTACGCGAGACAACACAGCAAGTGGACAAGTTTGCGTAGGATCTAAATTTACTTACGAAGGCGTAGAATATGCAACAGGAACGCATAATATCGCTCGTACTGATGCTAATGGCTGTCCATGGAAAACAGTGTTAACTGTAACGGATTATCCAGTTACGCAAGACAACACAGCAAGCGGACAAGTTTGCGTAGGCAATAAATTTACTTACGAAGGCATAGAATATGCAACAGGAACGCACAATATCGCTCGTACTGATTCTAATGGCTGTCCATGGAAAACAGTGTTGACTGTAACGGATTATCCAGTTACACGAGACAACACAGCGAGTGGACAAGTTTGCGTAGGTTTTAAATATACTTATGAAGGCAACGAATATGCCCCAGGAGTTTATGAAATCCCTCGTACCGATGCTAATGTCTGTGCATGGAAAACCGTGTTGACTGTAAAAGAAAACCCACTTCCTGAAATTAAATGTCCAGATCCTGGAAAACTACCAGTTTTGTGTGGAGAGACTGCGGTTAATGCACAAGCACAGGCTGACACAGATTTTGCAGCATGGTTTGCTCTAGCACCAGTGTCTGATGCAGATTATTTAATTACAGCAACTTATGTTTATTCACCAACTGCAGCTACACCATCTCCTGAAGGTACAGCACCTTTGATTCTCGCATTTAATGATCCAGCAATAATTACTACAGCTGTAACTGTTACTTGGACTATAAAAAATAAAACAACAGGATGCGAAAATTCATGCAGTTCCACATTTACACTAGAATATGGTTGTAAACCAGCTTGTAACACAGAACCTACACCTTTAGCTTGTAATGGTGATGAATCAGGATCAATCAAAGTTACTGTAGGAGGTGGAACACCACCTTATGCAGCTTACCTTTTTATAAGTCCTGATCTTGTTAATCAAGTAGCTTCTCCTGGAACAGGAATAGCAGAGGGAGGATCTTATACATTCAGTGGTTTGGCAGCAAATGACAATTATGTTGTATTAACTACAGATGCTGTTTCTACTCTAGGTAGCGGAAATGAAGGGCTTTGTAATGCTAAAGTCACAGAACCAACAGCAGTTGAAGCAACAGATGCCAGTACAAAAGCAACTTGTGAAGAGGGTACAGATGGTACCGTAACTCTTACTTTCAGTGGCGGTACACCTCCGTATATGGTAAGCTTCAATGGTGGAGGATTTGAAACTCAAACTTCTACTAAAGAATACTCAGGGCTTGCAGTTGGTTCATACGAATGGACAGTAAAAGACGCTCATGGATGTTATGTTTCAGGTTCCGAAGATGTTGGATTCACTCCTTGCGCTAAAGCCTTATGTACTTATACACAAGGATACTATGGTAATATAGGAGGAATGTCTTGTGCTGAAGGTGTTTCATATACTACATCTGGTCTAATACAAAAAGCTTTGGAATCCTATGGTGGAAAAATGACAATTGGTATTAAAGCTAATGGTATTAGTGGTGATTTTAATGAATTTGGACACTCAGTTTGGATGCAATCAACAGAAGATATAGATGATATCATAAGAGTTTTACCTGGTGGAGGAAGCAGTTATGTATTGCCAGTGGGTGAAAAAAAATTAAGTGATATTACAGGAGCTAGTCCTTATTTGAGAAAAGGAAATATCAATAGCACTTTGTTGGCTCAAACTATTACTTTAGGTCTTAATTTAGGCATAAATAGCGAACTTGGTACTTTTGCTTTGAAATCAGGAACATTGGCAACTGCAGCACCTGACGGTGGTTGTGGTTCTCAAACTCCTAAGGCTAGAAGTTGTTCGTTTGATGTATATACTCCAACAATTAATGAGTATAAATACATTAATATACCAGCTGTTGTAGATGCTTTACCTGTGAAAACAGTTCAAGGATTGTTTGATATGGCAAACTTTGCCTTAGGTGGAGGAACTCCACTTCCAGCAGGTGTAACATTGTCAAATCTTGCAAATGCTGTTGATGTAATCAACAATGCCTTTGATGAATGTAGAATATCTATGGGTTATGATAAAACACCACTCACTTGCATAGCAGATAGAGCAGCGTTTACTGTTAACCCTAATCCAATCGTTGATTTTGCTACTATTACATATCAATTTAATTATATTTCTGATGTAACAATTGAAGTGTGGACTATAGGCAGTGTTAAGTTATATACTCAACTTGATACTAATACCAGTAGTTGTTTAGGAAAATCAGTTCTTATTAACTATCCTTTCACAACATCTGGTTCTTATATCATAAAAATAATTACAAATATAGGAGCAAGTTCACAAATAGTGGTTAAATAGTTTTTAATTTAATTTTAAATAAGAAAGCATCCCGGAAGGGATGCTTTCTTTGTTATATTTATTCCTTTATAAACTGCTTAGTTGCTGTCGAAGTGCCATCTGTAACTTCAATTAAATAAACTCCCGCTTTCAAAGAACCCACATAAACTGCATCATTCTCAATATGATTTCTTTCTAGTTCTTGCCCCATTAAGTTAAAAATTCTAAAATCAGAAGATTTCTCAAGATTTGAAATATTTAGAACATCACCTTTGACAGGATTTGGATACAATTTTAATGATAGTTTAGTATTGCTTGTTCCTCTTACTGCAGATATTTCAGTAGAACTTGCTATTCTTGCAGTAGCTCCGGTGGTGATGGTAACGGTATAATCTTCTACTTCTCCGTAAGAAAAAATTTCGCAAGGGCTAGGTAGGGCATTGTATTTCATTGAAATTCTCATGCGGGTAGCGCCTGTTTTCGCAGTAGTTGGGATGATCAAGCTTCCTTTCACTGTTGTAGTTTTAGCTTTTGATTTGCTAAAAACAAGCTCGCCACTGTCATCAAAATCACCATCTTGATTAAAGTCAATCCAAACACGGAATCCCTCGATTACAGCAGCGCCCTTCCAAGCAGGAGTGATAACAATAGTATTGCTGGTACCTGTAACCAAATTAGTTGACACAGAGGTGAAATCACCATAACCATTATTGTTTCCTGAAAGATTACTTATGGAACCAATTTGAACTTTGTTGATGTATTCTCTTGCGGTACTGCTTCCGTAGGAAGAACAATATGCGACACTAGTGTTAGTTAAAGTATTCACGTTTGTAGTGTTACTGGAAGCAGACAGGTTCCCAGCCGCATCCGTAGTCACTATAAAAAAGCTGTATGCAGTCGCCGCGTTCAAGCCAGTAACAGCTAGTGAATTCGAGGTAGTTGTTGTTTTCAATACTCCGTTTTGATATACATTGTAGCCCGTAACTCCTACGTTATCAGTTGCTGCAGTCCAAGACAAGTTGGTACTTGAAGTTGTAGTTCCTGAAGCAGAAAGTGTAGAAGCTGTTGGAGCTGTAGTATCTGCCGGAGCTGTTGTAGTTACGTTTGCAATGTTACTGGCAAGTGACAAGTTTCCTGCTGCATCTTTCACTATTACATAAAAACTATATCCAGTAGCTGCAGTCAAGCCGGCTACAGCCAATGAAGTGCCAGTAGTGACTGTTCTTAATACTCCGTTTTGAAATATATTGTAACCGCTAACCCCTACATTGTCGGTAGACGCAGTCCAAGATAAATTGGTGCTTGAAGTTGTAGTTCCTGAAGCAGAAAGTGTTGAAGCTGTTGGAGCTGTAGTATCTGCCGGAGCTGTTGTAGTTACGTTTGCAATGTTACTGGCAAGTGACAAGTTTCCTGCCGCATCTTTCGCTACGACATAAAAGGCGTATGCAGTTGAAACAGTTAATCCGGCTATAGTTAATGAAGTGGCAGTAGTGTTTGTTTTCAATACACCATTTTGATATACATCATAAACGCTAATTCCTACATTGTCAGTAGCTGCAGTCCAAGACAAGTTGGTACTTGAAACGGTAGTTCCTGAAGCAGAAAGGATAGCAGCTGTTGGAGCTGTAGTATCTGCCGGAGCAGGCGTAGTAACGTTTGCAATGTTACTGGCAAGAGAAAAGTTTCCTGCCGCATCTTTCGCTACGACATAAAAGGAGTATGCAGTAGAAGCAGTTAATCCGGCTACAGCCAATGAGGTGGCAGAAGTGTTTGTTTTCAATACACCATTTTGATATACATTATAACCGCTAACTCCTACGTTATCGGTTGCTGCAGTCCAAGACAAGTTGGTACTTGAAACGGTAGTTCCTGAAGCAGAAAGGATAGCAGCTGTTGGAGCTGTAGTATCTGCCGGAGC
>NZ_JAYWCK010000150.1:0-20287 GCF_043780635.1 Flavobacterium sp. | reverse complement strand
AACAGCATTAACTTTGGTGCAATTCATCAATAAATTTATTTTTGAAAGACCAATAAACAATATTAAAACACAAATAATTTAATTGCACCCAACGGGTTTATTAAAATACTTTTGTATTAATTCACCCAATGATTTAATATTTATAGGTTTAGCAATATAATCAGTGCATCCTGCAGCTATTGCTTCGTCACGGTCACTTTGCAATGCGTTAGCAGTTTGTGCAATAATAACCAAGTCTTTGTTGAATTCTCTAATTTGTTTTGTTGCTTCATAACCACCCATTTCCGGCATATTAATATCCATCATTACAAGATCAATGTCAGGGTTGTTGCGACAAGCCTCAATGGCTTCAATTCCGGTACCCACTTTTATGATTTCATTGCTATAGGGTTTTACAGCAATGGTAACAAGTAATTTCGATATAGCATCGTCTTCTACAATCAATACTTTCAGGTCTTTAATTTTGTTTTCCTCTTTTACTTCTGAACTTACTTTTTCGACAACATTTTTTTCTTCGGGTTTGTTTTCAGAATGGAAAGGAATAGTAAAATAAAAAGCACTTCCTTTTCCTTCTTTGCTTTCTACCCAAATTTTACCACCAAGTATTTCAACATATGCTTTCGAAATAGTCAATCCCAATCCTGATCCTTCGTGAGTGCGGCTAATGCTGTCATTTGCTTGCCTGAATCGTTCGAAAATTATTTTTTTATGGGATTTTGAAATTCCCAAACCGGTATCTTTTATAAAAAATTCTAGGAATTCTCCTTTTCTTTCACAACCAAATTCAATTGAACCTTCATTTGTAAATTTTAGTGCATTTTTGACAAGATTGGTAAGTACTGCATAGAGTTTCTCCCTGTCAGTTTTTATCAAAGTATCTTTTGAATCTAATTGCTTAGAAATGTATAGTTTAATTCCTTTTTGTTTTGCCTCAGGTTTAAAGAAGGTATGAATATATTCTACTTGTTCATTTACATTGGTTTCTGACAAGGAAACTTCTACTTGCCCAGATTCAACTTTCGAAATACTGATGATATCATTGATGATATTAAGCATTCGTTTTCCACTTTGTTCAATAATTTTGATATATTCCTGTTGTTCTTCTCCAGACAATTGTGGAGCTTTTAATAGTTCGGTAAAGCCAAGGATTCCGTTCATAGGTGTACGGATTTCGTGGCTCATATTAGCAAGGAAAACTAGTTTTAAGCGATCGCTTTCTTCGGCACGTTCTTTTGATTTGACTAATTCTTTTTCCACATTTTTGCGATGTGTAATGTCTTCTTTGATGGCGATAAAATGTGTTATTATTCCCTCTGAATTTACAATCGGGGAAATTGATGCCGATTCCCAATATAGGCTTCCGTCTTTTTTCTTGTTATGGAACTCACCGTGCCATTCTTTGCCGGCAGTAATTTTTTGCCATAAATCTGAATATTCATTAGGCGAGGTGTAACCTGATTTTAATACTCGTGAATTTTGATGGATTACTTCCTCAAGAGAATATCCTGTTGATTCGACAAATTTTGGATTTGCATATTCGATTTCGCCTTTTATATTTGTAATGACAATCGATACAGGACTTTGCTCAACAGCTTGCGAGAGTTGTCTAATTTTTTCTTGGGTACGTTTGCGATCCGTGATGTCGTGCACAATTACTTGAACAGCGTTTTTGCGATCATAAATTGTTGGTATTGCTTTTATTTCAACATCAAAAGGGACTCCGTTTAAACTAATAAATCGTTCTTCTTCAATTTTAGAGGTCTTTTCATCAGATATAACTTCTTCCATCCTTTTAATAACATCTGCACGACTGTCGGGATGTACAAATTGTAAAACTGGTTTTCCAATTATCTCCTGAGTATTTTTTGCTCCCAGCAATTTAAGACCTTCACTGTTTATATACGCAATTTTATCATCTGCATAGATTACAATTGCATCAGGAGAACCTTCTACTAGACCACGGTATTTTTCTTCGTTTTCGCGTAAGGATTCTTCATTTTCTTTCTGTTCGGTAATGTCAAACATTACTCCACGCAACCAACGTGGTTTTCCATCTTCTACCACTACGTTTACAATGTCTCTGAGCCAAATATATTTCCCGTCTTTTGCTCTAAAACGATAGGTGAAATCGTGTGCCTTCATTTGATTTGTTTGGCCAACACAATATTCAATAGTATGTTCTTTGTCCTCAGGATGCAAATGATTTACCCAGAAATTAGGTGATTGCCATTCTTTGGCACGATATCCCAACAATCGTTCTGCTTGCTCACTAACATAAGTGAAGTTAAAAGTCTTGGCATCAGCTTCCCATACAATTCCTCCAGTTGAATTTACTAGGTCTTGAAACTTTTCTGAAGTAATTTTCAATTTTTCTTCTGCTAGTTTTCGCTCAGAAATGTCCTGAATAGAACCTATTAATCGTATGGGCTGACCTTGTTTATTGAAAGTGATTTCACCATTTCCTTGAACCCAGCGTTCTTCTTTGCTGTCTACTTTAATAATTTTATATTCTTTATTAAAATTTATTTTTTTAGCAATTACCTCATTGTTCAAATAATCATTCATAATCGCTCGCCATTCCGGATGAATAATTGAAACCCATCCATTAATGGTTTTGTCAAAAGTATTGTCAATGCCAAATATTTTGTCAAGAACATTAGTACTTGTCCATTTACCTGTAGTGAAATCTAAAGAATAAGAACCAAGGTTTGCAATGATTTGAGTTTGATATAAAAATTTTTCATTGGCAATCAATTTAGTTTCAGCCAGTTTTCGCTCTGTGATATCTTGGCAAGTTCCCAATGCTCTATAGGGATTTCCTTGATTGTCACGAAGAATTTCCCAACGTTGTTCTACAATTTTTTCAATTCCAGCAGGAGTTATGATTCTATGTTCAAATGAGTTTATTGTATTTGATTTTATCGAATGAACAAAAGTGGTTTCTACTGAAGATCTGTCTTCTGGATGAACGATTGTCAAAAAAATCTCCAAAGTTAGTTTGTTAGTATCTGATTTAAGTCCGAATATTTTTCCGGTTTCATCAGATAATAGAACATCGGTATAAGTAAAATCAGTTTCCCAACTACCTATTTTTGCTACAGCCTGCGCCGCTATTAGTCTTGCTTCACTTTTTTTAAGTTTTTTCTCGTTTTTTCTTTGTTCTGTAATGTCATTAATAATCCCGAGGGTATTGATAACTTTATTGTTCTCGTCCTTGATTGCTGAAACTGATAATTTAGCCCAAAAATGGGATTTATCTTTTTTTATATACCGCTTTTCAATTTGATATTTGTCAACTTCACCATTAAGAAGCCTATTATAACAAAGCTTATTCTCTTCTAAATCAACAGGGTGGGTAATGTCCATATTAGTCAACATACAGGCTTCTTCGTTCGAATAGCCAAACATTTCAGAAAACCAATAGTTAATATCCAAAATTTTGCCAGTGGCGTCTGTTAATACAATTCCAGAATTAGCAGTATCAAAAATAGTTCGTAGTCTTTTTTCGCTATTTTCTAATTTTTCTTTTGCATTTCTTCGTTCTGTAATGTCAGTAATAATTCCAATGGTATTAACAGTTTTGTTGTGTTTATCCTTGATAGCAGAAACAGAAACCTCTGCCCAGAAAAACGATTTGTCTTTTCTAACAAATCGTTTTTCGATTTGGTAACGATCCACATTGCCCTCAACAATTTTATTAAAAGAAGCATCGCTTTTCTCTAAATCATCAGGGTGAGTCAGTTCGACTACTGTTAAATTATTTAATTCGGTCCTTGTATATCCAAGTGCTTTAGCAAACCAATTATTGAAAAGTAAATATTTACCTTTCAGGTCGGTCAATATAATTCCTGAATTGGCTAAATCAAATATGCCTCTAAGCTTTTCCTGACTTTTTTGAAGCGCTTCCTCAGCCTTTTTACGTTCTGTAATGTCTATAACTACTGCAATTATATTATAAGTGTCACCTTCAACATTTTTTATTACAGATAATGATACTTCACCATAAAAGTTAGATTTGTCTTTTTTTATATAAAGTCTTTCATAAAGAGGAACTTCTTTTTGCCTACCTATAATAATTTTATTAATAGCTTCTTTAACATTTTCTAATTCATTAGGATGTATCATGTCATAAAGAGACATAGTGTTCATTTCATCTCTTGTGTAGCCCAACATTGTTGGCCACTTATCGTTGAAATTGATAAATTTACCTTTGGCATCGATTACTAAAATTCCAGAATTGGCAACATTAAAAATGGTTGATAACTCTTCTTTGCTTTCACGTAGTGTTTCTTCATTTTTTTTGAGTTCAGTAATATCTTGGTGTGTCCCTGACATTAGCAGTGGCTTACCATCAATATCCCATTTATTAATTCCTCCTCTATCAAGAATCCAAATCCAATCTCCGTTTTTATGCTTCATTCTGGCTTCACATTCATAAAAATCGATCTCGCCATTGAAACATTTTTCAAGCAACTGGTTCGATTTTATTAAATCATCAGGATGAGTAAATTTTATCCAAGAATCTATAGAAACAGGAGATATTTCATCTAGTGTGTAACCTATTATTTCTGCCCATCGTTCGTCAAAAACGGTCTCTCCGGTTTTGATATTCCATTCCCAAGTTGCTGTTTTGGTTCCTTTTATAACTGTTTCTAGTTTTATTTTTTGGGTTTTCAATACTAATTGTTCTAACTTGCGTTCCGTAATATCTCTGGTAATATTCATTACCGCAGGTTCATTCAAATAGTTTATTAATATAGTTTCAATCTCAACATTTCTCAGATATCCCTTTTTGTTTTTGATAACAGTTTCAAAATCTATTTTTCCTTGAGATAGTAAAGTTTCTATTCTGGCTTTTCTTTTTTTGTCAGATAATATTTCAATGTCTATAACGCTCATTGCTAAAAGCTCTTCTTTTGTATAACCAAAAAGATTTGTTGTTGCGGGATTTGCTTCTATAAAATTACCAGGCTTATTATCAGAATCTATTCTAAAAATGGTAATGCTATCTCTATTTGTTTCATATAGAGTACGGTATTTTTCTTCGCTGACTTCTGTAGTTTCTTCTGCTTTTTTAAGTTTGCTAATATCAATCATTGTTACCAAACATTTTTCTCCATCTTCGCTCACAATTCCTGAAAGGGTTACATTTAGAGTAGTATTAGGAACAATAGATAAACTTATCTCACATGCTTGTTTTGTTTTACTGTCAAATATTTTTTTTAGAAACAAATTGAATATTGGTTTTGTTTCTTCAGAGATAAAAATTCCCATTTGTTTTTTTAGTAAAAGCGAACGTTTTTTTTTCAAAAGATTCGCTCCTTTATAATTAAGATCCTTTATAATTCCTTCTTTCGAAAGTGTAAAATAACCAGAAGGGGTAAAATCGTATAAATTGGTATATTTTTCAGCATCAGCTTCTGCCTTCGTTGTTGTAGATAGAAGTTTTAGATTTTGTAGTTCGAGTTCTTTCTGGTGTACATCAAGTTCTTGTATGATTTTAAGGATTTCTATATCAGTTTTGTATACGTCGGTATTTATTGATTTTATAGTAATGTGTTCTTCGGTTTTTTGACGAGGATTTTTTGATTCTAACGAGTTTGTTTTATCTTTCATTTACAGATAATATTTTGAAATAATGTTTTTAGACTAATTTTATCTAATTGTAATTTCTTTTTTATAATGTCTTCTGCCAATTGTCTTTTAAGATATATCACTGATATTTAACTTTTTAACTATGTGATTATCTATTTTATATAAATTAATGATTAACTCACATTAATCTTATTACTTGTAAGGTTCTAATAATAAATTTGCTAATATCAGGCGTTAATTTTTCAAAGTTTTTTGAACCCGAATATCTTTCACTTTCTTTTTTGCTGTTTTTATCTTGGAAATTCTTTTCTTAAATCAGGGTAGGGTTATACTATAGATTGAATTTATTGTTCAAAATAGTGGGTTTGCCAATCAAATTTAAGTAAATATTACCGAAATCACAGCGAGATTTATGACATTTTTTGATTAATTAGTTGAATTATTCAAAAAAATACCTTTGCGGATTAAATATTTTTAATGCTCATTTGAGATGAGTAATTCAATATTGTAGTTCTTGATTTAGATTTATTTTCCTTCGCAGTACATTTTAAGAGACATTCGTGCTTGTTCCTGAATTTTTTTCTGCATAAAACCAGTCCAACCCAAAAGTAATCCTTTGATTCCTAGTGCTTGTTTTGCCCATTTCCAAATATCAAAATCATCGGTATGTTTTATGATTAAACCATCTTGAAAATGGAATTTTGCAGCAATAGTATTTACCACTTTTCTATTCGTTTTACTAAAATGGTAACTTGCAATCCATCGTGCAGAACCAAGGTGTTCATTTGCTTTTACCTCAGAGAATTCTATTTTTAAAATTCCTTTGCTTCTTTTGAGTAGCATTTCCCACATTTTGCAAACCTCATTTCCTTTTAATAACCCAAAAGCAGGATCACGAAATTGAACATTTGGGTGATAGCATTCACACATTTCTTTGGCATCGCCATTAGCAAATGCGGTGTAGAATTTAATAATGGTGTTTTCGTTTACTGTCATTTAGAAAAAAGTTGGAAGTAAAAATAATTATTTTTTCGTACAAATTCATTTTTTTGTTAACTTTTGTAATCAAGCATTTTTTATGCTTTACTTAATTTTCAATAATAAATTTGGGTCGGGACAATTTTCTAAGTAATAATCCAAGTTTTTTTTGCTGCAAACACCGGGATAATCACTGAAATTATCTTCTATATTTTTAATAATTTGGAAATGTAAATGTGGAGAATAGCCACCATTTACTGATGAATCTCCCAAAGTGGCTACTGTTTGTCCTTTTTTGAAGTTGCTTCCGATTTCTATATTCTCAATACTTTCTAAAGATAAATGACCGTATAAAGTATAAAATATCTGGTTTTTAATCGTGTGTTTTAGGATAATTGTAGGGCCATAATTTCCTTTTCCTGCATTATAATCAAAGCCATACACTATTCCGTCAAGTGCTGCTAATACTAGCGTTCCTGCTTTTATCCATAAATCCATCCCAATATGAATATTTCTCTCATCAGTTTGCTCGTCATTGAAAAGAGTGGTTTGATTATAAAGATTTCGCACTTCATTGTAGCCGCCAAAAGCTACTTTGGCATTGTTTTTTTGAAGATAATTTTCGACGTATGCTTCAAATAGATCAGGATTTTTCACATCAATTTTGGACAATTCAGTGTTTGCAATTGACAATTCTAAAGGAATATATTTCGAATATGGAATGGAACTATCAACGACTTTTACATCTTTGATTTGTAAAAAAAAATTTTCTAATGTTGACATAATGATTATTTAATAATTGCAAAATTACTCTATCGTCATTGATTTTAACTTGGTTCGATATGCTTCTAGAGCTATGGATTTTGAGATAAATCCGTAATATTTTCCTTCTTTTAATACAGGCAGAAAGTGAACTTTAGTTATTTCAAACTTGTTCATAACCGTTTCCATACTATCGGTAGGATAGATAACATCAAAAGGAGTTTTCATTATTTCTTTCACCAAAGTATATTTTACACGATAAGGATTAAAAATTATTTCTCGAATATCATTGAAATGAACTATGCCAAGTAATTGTTTTTCAGTATCTACAACAGCAAAAATAACTTGATTGGAATGCGAAATCAAGTCAACTAATTTTTCAAGATTTTCATCCGGTGAGACCGTCAAATAATCAGTTTGAATGATGGAATTGGTGTCTAAAGTTGAAAGGATATTTGTGTCTTTATTGCTAGTGAAAGCTTGACCTTTTCGGGCTAAATTTTTCACATCCAAAGAATGTTTTTCGAAACGTTTTGAAATCGCAAAACTGATGGAAGCCACCATCATAAGCGGAATCATCAAATCATAACCTCCTGTTATTTCTGCAATAAGGAAAATAGCAGTTAAAGGTGCATGAAACAATCCGCTCAGAATTCCTGCCATTCCCACCATCGTGAAATTGCTGATGGGTAATTTAGTAAGTCCGGTTAGGTTTAAAAATTTGGAAAAGAAGAAACCAGCATAAGAACCCAAAAATAGGGAAGGAGCAAAATTACCTCCATTTCCTCCGCTTCCCAAGGTAATTCCGGTGGCAAAAACTTTAAGCATCATCGTTAAACCAATAAAAGCTAAAAGTGCCCAACCATTGTTTCTAAAACTGCTAAAAAGTGTATTTTCAAGTAACTGGCCTGGGTCATTTTCAGATAAGGTTTTGATGCTTTCATAACCTTCGCCAAAAAGTGTTGGAAAAATAAAAATTAATAATGCCAAAATGGAAGCGCCAAAAAGTGCTTTTTTATAAGGTTTTAATCGTAGTCGGTGAAAAAAATGTTCCACTCTTTGAAAATTCCTCGAATAGTAAACACAAATTAATCCTGTGAATATTCCGAGCAAAATATAGTAAGGAATATTATGGTAATTGAAGGTTTGTTGTTGTTTGAATGACAGTAATATGGTTTCATCCAAAACAATTTCTGAAATCAATGCACCAGTTGCCGCGGCAATCATGATGGGAGTAAATGCGGAAATGCTCACATCGACAAGTAATACTTCTATGGCAAATAATACTCCGGCAATAGGAGCGTTAAATGCTGCTGCAATCCCGGCTGCCACACCACAACCTATCAGCAATGTCCTGTCTTTGTATCTTAATTTAAATCTTTGAGCATAATTCGAACCAAAAGCTGCTCCTGTAATCACAATTGGACTTTCTAAACCTGCTGAACCACCCAAACCCACAGTGAGCGAGCTCGTTATGATTTGGGCATACATTTGTTTTCGCGGAATGATACTGGCTTTTTTGGCGACAGCATACAAAATCTGTGATGTTCCTTTTTCGATAGTTCCACCTAGAACTCTTTTGACCACAAAAACCGTCAGTAAAATCCCGATTATTGGCAAAATACTATTGATAAAACTCAATTTTAAAATCCCGTTGATATAAGTGGCAAATTGGAAAACCCAATGTGCAAAAGTTTTCAAAACGATTACGGCAAAAGCCGATAAAATTCCAACCAAAACACTGGATAAGAAAATAAACTGTTTATTGCTGAGTTTATTTTGTGCTAGGACAGCAAGGTCTTCAAGTTTATGGAAATATTTTTTGAACATTTTGTATTTTTAAAGGAATGCTAATTTACTACTATTTTTGAGTTCAGTTTATATTTTTTAAGGCTTCTTTTTGGCTTAATGGTTTTAAGTTGGTGTTGGCTACATAGTTCCGTAGGGCTTCGGGATTTGTTTTTGCGTATTCTCGCAAAGCCCAACCAATGGCTTTTTGGATGAAAAATTCTTTGGAGTTTTTATGTTTTTCACATTCCGATTTTAGCAAATCGAAATTGGTTTTTCCTTTGTAACCCAATTGAAAAAGAATGGCACTTCTATTAAGCCATATATTCTCGGAATTCGAAAAACGTTCGATCACTTTTTTAATTTCCAATGGATATTCGAGCAGATATTCACCCAAAATGTTTTTGGCAATCGTGTCAACACTGTCCCACCAAGAGTTTGTGATCAAGAGTTTTTCAATGAGCTGAATATCTTCTATTTTGTAATTTCCCTGGAGTTGTTTTATCAAAATTTCTATGGCACAATACTGCAATTCCCGTTGTGGTTTTGAATACAATTTCAAGGCAATTTCTCTTGGATTCTCTACAATTTCTCTATGGTTTTCCTTCCAAATTTCCTTAAAAATTCTTCTTCTTTCTTCCGTTTTAATTCCAAAAAAAGAAAAAAGATTCCGCATATATTTTGCCATTGCAAAGGCATTTTCGGGATTGCCGTTTTTCTGGAATTCAGTTTCTAATTTGCTTATGAAATTCATAGTATAGAAAAATAATGGCAATATCAATATTAATAGCAAAAAATTTAAAATCTAAATCTAAAATCTGCAAACTACAACCTGCAATCTGAAATCTGAAACCTGCAATCTAATACCCCACCGCCGTATCATCGCCTCTTTTATCGGCTCCACCTTCCAGTTTTCCGTTTGGTAAAACCAGAATAGCATCAACTTTTCCCAGAACTGGAGGGTTTTTTTCGTTGATGATATATCCTTTTTGTTTTAAACTTTCTAAGGTAATTTTCGAAAATGCATTGGGCTCAAAAACCAATTCGTCAGGTAACCATTGATGGTGAAAACGTGGCGCGTTTACGGCTTCCTGCATACTCATCTTGAATTCGCTAACATTCAGAATCGTTTGCAAAACCGTCGTGATTATAGTAGAACCTCCAGGCGAACCCACTATCATAAACAATTTATCGTTTTTTTCTACTATTGTTGGCGTCATCGAACTCAACATTCTTTTTTGAGGTGCAATACTATTGGCAGCTGCGCCAACCAAACCATAAGAATTTGGAGCTCCCGGTTTGGAGCTGAAATCGTCCATTTCGTTGTTGAAAAAGAAGCCCAATTCATCTGAATATAATTTGGAACCATAAGCACCATTTATTGTTGTGGTTACTGAAACAGCATTTCCTTCAGTATCAATAATCGAATAATGCGTGGTTTCATTACTTTCGGAAATGGCAATTTCTCCGTGAGAAACATCAGAAGACAAGGTGGCTTTGCTCCAATCGAAAGATTGCATTCTTTGTTTCAAGTAATTTTTATTGAGTAATTCATTTTTTGGAATCTTTACAAAATCAGGATCACCCAGGAAATAATTCCTGTCAGCATAAGCTCTTCGTTCCGCTTCAGTGACTACTTGAATGGTTTTTACGCTGTTATGTCCAAATTTTGAAATGGAATACGGTTCAATCATTTTCATTATTTGTTGTAACGTGATTCCACCGCTAGAAGGTGGCGACATCGAAATTATTTTTAAATCTTTGTAATTGAAAATAATTGGGTTTCGCCATTTGGCTTCATATTTTGCCAAATCTTCAAGGGTAATAATTCCTCCGTTTTTTTGGATAAAATCCACCATTTTCTTGGCGGTTTCCCCTTTGTAGAATTCATCCTTTCCGTTTTTCATTATTTTTGTTAACGTTTCGGCTAATGCCAAGTATTTTATAGTGTCACCTGCTTTATAATTCTGGGCTAGCAAGGTTTTCTCTCCGCTCACTTTTACCAAAATATCGTGATAATGTTGCAGCCTTTTTTCTTGTTTTTCGGTGACCACGATTCCTTTTTTTGCTAAAGCAATTATAGGTTTCATAATTTCCTCCATCGAAAGTTTACCCATTTTTTCGTGAACGGCAAAAACTCCCGCAATGGTTCCTGGAATCCCTATTGCTAAAGCTCCGTCAACACTTAAATTGGGAATTACATTTCCGTCTTTATCAAGATACATGTCTTTATGAGCTGCCAATGGGGCTCTTTCCCTGTAATCCAAAGAACCTGTTTCTCCGTTGGCTTTTCTGAAAACCATAAATCCTCCACCTCCAATATTTCCTGCATAAGGATAAGCAACCGCAAGTGCTAATTCTGTCGCAACCATCGCATCAAAGGCATTACCTCCTTTTTTCATAATTTCGACACCAATTTTCGAGGCTTCCTCACGGGCCGAAACTACCATTGCTTTAGAGGTTACCAAGCCCGTTTGAGCAATGGTTTTGAATGGAAGTAAATAGAAAATAGAAAAGGAAAAAAGAAGAATTATTTTTTTCATAATGAAATTATTTTTTGGTTGGTAAATGTAATCAAATCTTCAAAAAAAGCGGTGAATTCTGACTCAAATTCGGAATAAAACGTTCTCAACTCCGCCACTGAAAACCGCATATTCGATTCCTGTTTCATTCGAGATTCCATTCGATTATCCATTTTTGCCAAAACGCTTTCGATGCCTTCTATGGTTTGATAACTCAGCAGCCAATTGTATTCTATCATATAAGGCATCATTTTTTGGGTTTTAGGAGTCAAATCATCATAATTGTCTCTCAAAGATTGATAAAAACGTTCCGAATAATCTTCCAATCTTTCATCAGAATAATGGGTCCAGTTTTTTGCCAAAAAGTGGTCGTACAAAATATCTACGATGATGCCGGAATAATGATGGTAATTGGCGTGCAGTCTTTTGGTGCTGTGACGAAATATGGGATGAGCGTCAGTATAGGTGTCGATGGAACGATGCAGAATAATTCCTTTTTGAATCTCCAGCGGGAAGATATCAAAATGTTTTCCATGAATACCGTCGGCCATAAAATTGCCGATTTTCATCAAATCATTGTCTCCGGAAAGGTATATGTGGGCCAGGAAATTCATTCGACTAATCTATGGATTTTAAATGGTGATTTTTGAATTTTAAATAACTTTTATCAACCGTCAATTATTATATTTGTAAGCAATTTAAAATTTATAATTCAAAATTTAAAATAATAAAAATGACTTTAATAAAATCGATATCAGGAATTCGGGGAACAATTGGCGGTAAAGTTGGCGATAACCTCACGCCGGTTGATGCAGTGAAATTTGCTTCAGCATACGGAACTTGGCTAAAGACCCAAAACCCAAAACCCAAAACCCAAAACCCAATAAAACTAAAAGTTGTTGTAGGTCGTGATGCCAGAATTTCGGGGCCAATGATTCATAATTTAGTGGTCAACACTTTGATTGGTTTGGGAATTGACGTGATTGATTTAGGACTTTCTACAACGCCAACTGTTGAAGTTGCTGTTCCTTTGGAAAATGCCGATGGCGGAATTATTCTGACAGCTTCACACAATCCAAAACAATGGAATGCCTTGAAATTATTAAATGAAAAAGGAGAATTCCTGAATGGAATCGAAGGAGAAAAAATCCTGGTAATTGCTGAAGCCGAAGCATTCGATTTTTCCGATGTAGATGATTTGGGCGAAATTATCGAGAATGATGCTTATATGGACATTCATATTGATGAAGTTTTGAATTTGCCTTTGGTAGACATTGAAGCCGTAAAAGCAGCTAAATTCAAGGTTGTTGTTGACGGTGTAAATTCGTCAGGAGGAATTATTATTCCAAAATTGTTGGAATTAATGGGTGTTGAAGTGGTGAAATTATATTGCGAACCCAATGGCCATTTTCCCCATAATCCGGAACCTTTGAAGGAACATCTAACCGATATTTCGGAATTGGTAGTCAAAGAAAAAGCAGACTTGGGTGTTGTCGTTGATCCCGATGTTGATCGTTTGGCTTTTATTTGCGAAGACGGCGAAATGTTTGGCGAAGAATATACTTTGGTGGCTTGCGCTGATTTTGTTTTGGGTAAAACTCCAGGAAATACCGTTTCGAATATGTCGTCTTCACGTGCTTTGCGTGATGTGACGAATGCTCATAACGGAAAATATGAAGCCAGCGCAGTAGGTGAGGTGAACGTGGTAGATTTGATGAAGAAGAACAATGCCATCATTGGTGGAGAAGGAAACGGAGGAATTATTTATCCTGAATTGCATTATGGACGTGATAGTTTGGTGGGTGTGGCTTTGTTTTTAACACATTTGGCACAAAAGAAAATGACTGTTTCTGCTTTGCGTGCTTCGTATCCGGAATATTATATGAGCAAAAACAAAATCGAATTGACACCGCAAATCGATGTCGATGCGATTCTTGTGGCAATGACGGAAAAATACAAAAACGAAGATATTACAACTATTGATGGCGTGAAAATTGACTTTGCCGAAAATTGGGTTCATCTAAGAAAATCAAATACAGAACCGATAATTCGTATCTACACAGAAGCGCCTTCTCAAGAAAAGGCCGATGCTTTGGCTTTGAGAATTATTGACGAAATAAAAGTGATAGCAGGAATTTAAAGCCGCACTTTTTATAATTAATAACCCTTTCATAGCTTGAAATTTTTGAAAGGGTTTTGTTTTATTGGATTCGCTTTGATTTAATAATGCACACGAACAAAATAAAGTGAACAGCAATTATACTAATGACTCTTAATTTGAGTTTATCATAGCATACTTCTAATACACATAAAATTTTGAAAAAAATAGTTGCAATTTTAGCAATAGGTCTTTTCCTATTTGTTTCCTGTTCGAAAGAGGATGATTCTTCTGGATATATCGTAAATCCCAATACTAATAAACAGTCAACAGGAAGTTCTTCAAACGATTTATTATCTGATAAAAAGTTTAAAAGTATGGTTGTAGAAGTTGTTTATGTAGATGGTTTTGAACCATCAGCAACGGCCATTAATAATTTGGTTGCTTTTCTTGGCGCAAGAACTTATAAACCTAATGGGATATCTGTTATAAAAAGAGCGATTCCTTCTCCAGGAAAAGCAACATTTTCAGTTACAGAAATTGCTGCAATAGAAGATGCTAACAGAACTAAGTATAATACCTCTGATCAAATTGCCGTTTGGGTCTTTTTTGTGGACGGAAAGTCAGTACTTGACACTAGTACTTCCGCTATTTTAGGAGAGTCTTATAGAAATACTTCTTTTGTTATTTTCGAAAAAACCGTACAAGGATTAAGTGATAGCCCATTGGAACCCAATAGAAGTTTAATGGAAACTACGATAATCACTCATGAGTCAGGACATATATTGGGGTTGACTAATTTAGGAGCCCCAATGCAAACTAATCATGAAGATACGTCTCATCCTAAACATTGCAACTTGTCAAGTTGCTTAATGTATTGGGCATCAGAAACAGGTCATAGTGTTTCAAATATAGCGCCGCAGCTGGATGCACAATGTCTTGCAGATCTACGCGCCAATGGGGGAAGGTAAAACCATAAATTTTTAATTAAAAACCCTTTCAAAAATTAATTTTGAAAGGGTTTTTTTATTTTGATTTTTATTTGTTTTAAATAAAAATAATGAAATATTCTGTCATTAACCAAAAAAGTGTATTTTTAACCATATTTTTAAGAATTACAGTTCGGATTTGTTAATCAAAGTACTTATTGGCAAATGAAGGTAATTACGCCAACTGGTAGTATATTCCAAAGATTAAATCTTAAAAAGGTAACAATTCTAAATGCAAGTTGATATAGACTTGTAATCGTTCTTTTGGCAATTGAAACATATCGGAATCTGAAATATTTTCAAATTGAAGGGTAACAATTTTATAACTAAAAGTATCTATTACTAAACAACTAAAAATTAACAATTAAACTTTAGAAATCATGAAAAAATCCATTTTTATTACAGTAGCTTTATTTGCTTTTACCAGCATTACAAGTCAATTATTTGCACAAGAAGCAACAGTTGCAAAAGGACAACACATTGCAAAGGCTACATTAGTATGCCGAGTAAGCTCTACAGAAACCGGTTGTACTATTGCCTTTGAAAGTAGTCCTCCAGCTCCAGACGCAGCAAGTGGAACAGCATTGACAAAAAAAGGGTATGATTATTACCAAGCGAAATCAGCATTCAGTGTAAGTGCTGTTGATAATTCAGTGACGGAAGTAAAAAGCCCACGTGACGCAGCAACTGGTCAATCATCAGGAAAAAGAATGCACAAACCAATGACTGTTACAAAACAATATGACAAAAGTTCTCCTATGTTAGCAAAATCGGTCTCAAGTTCAAGCACAGCATCCTCTGGAATCGCTATTGACGAACCAGGAGTTCAAAGTAAAGTGAATGTTCAGGATATTAGTTTCACCAAAAGATGTGGAGGAAAAACTACAAAAATTTCTTGTGATGGTGGAGATTGTGAAATACCTATAGGAGATTGCCCAAACGGAGATTGTTCTATAACGGCAGATTGGAGCTGGGGAATGTCTCAAAGTGGAGGTTCTAATCGTTGCTCTGTATATTTTTTATTAAAAATTGAAGACGGCGCTTGTACTGCAATGGCCATAAATGAGAAAGGATTGCCTGGGGATAAAAAACCTGCAAAGGAAGTTAAATATAATAGTCCAAAATAAATAAAACTTAAAATTATGAAAAAGTCAATTTTTATATCACTAGTTCTAATGATGGTTTCTTGTTTTTCTAACCAGTTATATGCACAGGAAACCATTGCCAAACAAAAAACCAAAAGCAACAATACAAATGAAAGAGATGGTTCTACAAATCAATGGCCAATTCTAGCCGTGAAAATTAGCCCAACAGAAAATGGAATCGCTATAGTTTTTGATAATGCAATTGTAAGTCCCAGAGATGCCGCTAGTGGTTTACCAACAGGAAAAAGGATGCATAAACCAGTTCGTTTCAATATTAGCCCAAGCGACAATACAATTACCGAAGTAACAAGTACTAGCGCTATGGTTTCAGGTCAATCTTCTGTTGGGACAAAATCGACTACTACAACTCCAGATCCATCAAATGCTCCGGGAAATCCTATTAAAGGTATTAGTGTAAAAGGAGGAAGAAATCCTGGAGGCAACCAGCTTAATAAAATTGTTGTAACTGATGGAGAATTTTCTTTGCCAGTGGATCTTGCAGATGGTGAGTATGAAATGGCAATTTCTTTTACCTATCAAAAGATTGAAATGGGAACAGCGGAAACCAAAGATTCAAAATCGTATGTTTCAGGTCACTTCATAATAGAAATAGATGGTGGTGTATGTAGATCTATTAAAGAAAAAGGAGTTCGTTAAAATAGTATAAAAAGAAAGTAAAGATTTCTACTTATTTGATTTTGAATGTCAATTATTCAAGATTACTTACTTAAATTTTGTCAATATGAAAAAAAATGTACAACATCATTTGGTTCAGCTTAGACCTATGTCAAAAATTTTATTTAAAAGAGCATTAATAGTAAAGCAAATTTTGATGTTAGTTGTTCTGTTTTCAACAACTAATTTATTAGCTCAAAAAGACTTGATGCATAAAAAAGATAGTACAGAAGTTAGGTGTAAAATAATAACTGAAACCCCATCGATGTATACATATGCATATATTAATGCTAAAAATAACGTAAAGAAAACCAATATTCTAAAATCGGTAGTCGAAAATGTGGAATACAACAAATTCGATAAAAATTTAGTTGAGGACAAACTTTTTACTGATGCAGCTCCAATTGTTTATACTGAAGAGCCCTTAAAACCCTATCAATATTCTTTTGGTTTGGGTCTTAATGTAAGCAATATTTTAGAATTTAATGCGCCTTCGGGACCAGATAAAAAAAGCTTTTCGGCAACCACGACTTTAGACCTGGGATTGGATTATTACAAAGAAGGCAGCAGGTTTGCAATGACAAACGAACTTCACTGGACACTTGCCGTTCAAAAGTCTGGTATTTCGGGCAGTGACCGCATTCAAAGGGTTTCTGACGAGCTTATCACCTTACACGATTTCTCCTATACATTGAGTAAAAACAGCAAATGGAATGCCAATATAATTGTTAAAAACAGCACTTCGTTTTTTACTATTTATGATGGCGACTATTTTAAAGATTACAATAATAATGGAAAAATCCAGGGTTTTTTGAGTCCGTACCAAGTAGTGCTTTCGCCTGGGATAAAATACCAACCTAATAATTATTTTAGACTTTCACTTTCTCCTTATTCCGTTAGTTTGTATGGATTGACAAGTCAGCAAATTGCCAATACAGGATATTATACCCAGACTTATGACACCAATGGGGATTACGATTTATTTGTTTTTGACCAATTGGGAGCGGAGCTTAATATTTGGTACGACAGGAAATATAAGAAATGGCTTGAAATGCAATATCGTTTAGGGTTTTCCTCGGATTATCTTTCCAATGAAGATATAACTATTTTGATGGATGGAATGTTTATTACAAAAATCAGAATTGTCAAAAATATATATTTGACACATCGGGCGATTTTGAAAGGCGATTTATTAGAAACACCATTTAAACCGTATTACAAACAAACCATTTTGTTGAGTTTTGCCAAGACTTTTTAAACACAAAAATTAGTCTAATCTCTTTTCCGTTTGTTTGATTCGCACCATTGTAATCGCAATCAAAATAACAAGTATCACAAAAAGAATAGCTGACGAACCAATAGTTCCAAAGTTTAATCCTCCTTTTTCTAACGGTTTAGTGAGTAAATCTCCAAAGGTTGCTCCAAAAGGTCTTGTTAAAACAAATGCCAACCAGAATAAAATAATGTGTGATATTTTAGTAAATTTATAAGCTAAGACAATCAAAATCAATAAACTTCCGATGAGGATTGCACCACCAGCAAATCCAAGTCCTGAATTGTCTGCCAAGAAATCACCCAAAGCCGTTCCCAGAGTATTCGAAAACAAAATAGCTGTCCAATAGAACAGTTCGCCACGAGTAGAAGTGATGTTCGTTACCGCCAATGTTTTCTCGCTAATTTTCCAAATAACAAGCGTAATTACTAATAATGTTGCTAAGATCAACGAACCCGTTGCATAGCCCAATCCCAAAGTTCTGTCCATAAAATCAGAAATAGTTGTTCCGGCTGTACTTGTAGCAAGAATAACTGCCCAATAAATTATGGGATGATATTTTTTGGTGGAAAGTTGGATAAAAAGCGTGACAAAAAAGAAACTCAACAACAGCATTGAGCTAATGGCATAGCCAATTTTTAAAGTCATTGATAATAAATCGCCCGCAGTTTCGCCCAATGTCGTGGCGCAAATTTTCATTATCCAAAACGAAACGGTGATAGCTGGTAACTTATTGATGTTATTCATTTATTTAATTAATTAATAAAGTTCATTGTTATTAGTAGGATAATTACTAGTATTCCAATAAGACCAGAAATAAAGAAATAATCAGCTATAGTTTCAAGTTTATTTTCTCGCTCTATACTCGTAGTTCTTATCGAAATAAACGAAAAAATACACGAGCAGGTAAGTAATATGGCAATAACCGAAGTAAACTCATCAATGACGTGCGTTTCAATCCGATTCGAAATATGTAATGAGGTAATAACGAAAAGACAAAACCCCAAAAGATTTGCTGATGTTGTTAATATATGAGGAGAAGTATTGTTAGCCATTTGACAAAAGTAAAATTTATTGAATCAATTTTGGGAAAGTAATTCTTGTATTTTTGTTAAAATGACTCTTTCAAATCAACTTAGTATTTTCTGTTTCCCAAATAACTAAAAATAGGTATCTTTGAAATCAAATTAGCTTATAATGACCACCAAAGAAATGCCAACTCAATTAGAACAATACTTCCAGCAGTTTCGTAAGAATATTATAGGAATCAATCAGGAATTTGTTTCGCCTTATGGCAACCAAAAAATCATTTATACAGATTGGACTGCTAGCGGAAGATTGTATCGTCCCATTGAAGAAAAAATGATGAATGAGTTTGGGCCTTTTGTAGCTAATACACATACGGAAACTACCGTTTCAGGAACGGCAATGACGATGGCTTATCACAAAGCCAGAAGCATCATCAAAAATCATGTAAACGCCAATGAAGACGATGTTTTAATAACTGATGGAACCGGAATGACAGGTGTAGTCAATAAGTTCCAGCGTATTCTTGGCCTGAAAATTCCCGAAAACCTGAAAGAGTTCATTACTATTCCCGCAGACAAGAAACCAATTGTTTTTATTTCACATATGGAACACCATTCCAATCAAACGTCCTGGCTTGAAACCATTGCTGATGTTGAGGTTATTCCTGCCTGTGAAGAAGGATTGTTCAGTCTAGAAAATCTCGCTAAGTTATTGAAGAAATATAAAGACAGAAGTTTCAAAATTGCTTCCATCACATCCTGTTCGAATGTTACCGGAATTAAAACGCCTTATCACGCAGCGGCAAAATTGATGCACGAAAATAACGGACTTTGCTTTGTGGACTTTGCCTGTTCTGGACCTTATGTTGCAATTGATATGCATCCGGAAGATCCGGAAAGTTTCTTGGACGCGATTTTCTTTTCACCACATAAATTTCTTGGGGGACCCGGAACTTCGGGGGTATTGGTTTTTAATAAAAAATTATATCAGAATTTAATTCCCGATAATCCGGGCGGAGGAACTGTTTCCTGGACAAACCCTTGGGGCGAACACAAATACATTGACAATATCGAAGATAGGGAAGATGGAGGAACTCCGGGTTTCTTGCAGGTCATAAAAACGGCGCTAGCTATCCAGTTAAAGGAAAAAATGGGAATAGAAAATATCCTGAAACGCGAACACGAAATCGTGGATTATGTTTTTTCTAGCTTGGGAAATATTCCAAATATCAAGATTCTAGCGGCGCAACATCAAAATCGATTAGGAGTGATTTCATTTTATATTGATGATTTACATTTTAATTTAGGTGTGAAATTACTTAATGACAAATTTGGAATTCAAACACGCGGTGGCTGCAGTTGTGCCGGAACCTATGGTCATTATTTATTGAATGTAAATGAAGAAACCTCTCATAATTTGGTTTGCCAAATCGA
>NZ_JAYWCK010000149.1:0-36909 GCF_043780635.1 Flavobacterium sp. | reverse complement strand
CAGAAATAAAAAAATCGGAAAGAGCTGCGAACAATTTCCGATTAAATAAACGATTGAACCTAACAAATTAAATACAATCAATTACAAAATTATGAAAAAAAAACCAAAGAATAGTGGAATGTATTTTCCATTGTTCCAAAATAACCTGAAATTGAAACTAACCACCTTACTTCTTTTGGTCGCCATGTTTAATATTCGAGCTAATACTTATGCCCAGACAAAAGTAAACTTAGAATTGAATAATACCACCGTAGAAACGGTTCTTGAGACAATCGAACAAAAAACAGATTTTAGATTTATTTATAAAATAAATGATGTCGATTTAGATCGTAAAATTTCTATTTATGCAAAAAATGAACCTATTGATGTTGTTTTGGATAAGTTATTCAAAGGAACTTCAACAGATTTTAAAGTCAAAGACACTCAAATTATTTTAAAAAAAACTATTATTGAAAAAATAGAAACCATAGTTCTTGTCAAACAAACCATTAAAGGGAAAGTTATTGACGAAAACGGCATGCCATTGCCTGGTGCTTCAGTTATTGAAGTAGCTACCAATAAAGCTGTTTCTACAGATGTTAACGGAAATTTTGAAATCACCGTTGAAAATAATGATGCTATAATCGTGGTAAGTTATGTAGGTTATAAAGAGAAAAAAGTCTCAGCAAACCAACAAAACATCACTATTCAACTATTTCCAGACACAGCGGATCTGAAAGAAGTAGTTGTAATTGGTTACGGCACTTCTTCCAGAAAAGATGTTACAGGAGCGGTTTCGTCCATAGCATCAAAAGATATGAATCAAGGTGCTATTGTGAATCCATTACAATTAATTTCTGGGAAAATGGCCGGTGTAAATATCACCCAAACAGGAAGTGAACCAGGATCAACTCCCAATGTTAGAATACGAGGAATTTCTTCTTTGATTGGAGGAAGTGATCCTTTAATTGTGGTTGACGGTGTTCAGGGAAATATGGATTTATTAAACCAAATTCCTCCAAGCGAAATCGCGTCAATGGATATATTAAAAGATGCTTCTGCAACAGCAATTTATGGTTCAAGAGGTGCTGCAGGGGTTATCATTGTAAGTACCAAGAAAAACAAGGCAGGCAAGACATCTATTGAATATTCCGCTTCAACAGCAATGGATTATATTCCAAAAAAATTAGACATATTAGATGCAAATCAGTGGTGGGAACAAGCTCAATTAGTAGGCGTTCCGGCTTCTGCTAATCACGGATCGAATACCGATTGGTATGGGATTTTAACTAAAAGTGGTGCGACCCAAACCCACACTTTGTCTTTTGGTGGAGGAACTGATACTTTTAGCTATAGGGCTTCCATTAGTGCTATTTTACAAGATGGAGTTGTTATCAATTCGAAAAATAATAAATACATTGGTAGAATTCAAGCAACTCAATCGGCTATAGATAACAAGCTAAAACTGATTTTCAATCTTAATACAGGAATCACGGAATCAACTAATAGTATTGGAAGTATCGGAAGAGCAGCATTTACATCGAATTTAATTACAAATGCTTATGTAATGCGTCCGACCGATCCTGTTTATGATACTAATGGCACTACTTATTATGCAGATCCAAATGTTTTTCAATATTTAAATCCTTATGCAGCAGCACAAACGGTTACAAACGAAGGGCAAAATGACAATTTGTTTGGAAGCCTTAAAGCCGATTTGGATGTATATGATGGTTTAACATTAGGCTGGTTTGGAAGTTGGAGAAAAACAAACAGCTTCAATGGATATTATCTTCCAGCAGAATCAACTCTTGCTGCTGCAATTGACCAAAAAGGGCAAGCAAACGTTAGCAATAACAGACAAAACGAAAAATTAATGAATATTAGCCTTTCGTATAAAAAAACCTTTGGAGACCATACTATTAATGCCTTGGGATTATACGAATGGCAAAACCAGACATATCAAGGTAATTATGCGCAAGCCAGAGGATTTATCAATGATATTGCCACTTACAATGCCTTGCAATTGGGTGACTTGTCAAAAGTACAACCGGGAGATATGTCCTCTTACAAAAACGACAGAACCTTAGTTTCCTTTTTGGGTCGTGTCAATTATTCCTTTTTAAGCAGGTATTTAATTACGGCTAGTTTTAGACGTGATGGTTCGTCAGTATTTGGAGTTAATAATAAATGGGGAGATTTTCCTTCGGCTTCTGTGGCTTGGCAAATCAACAAAGAATCATTTATGGCTGACCAAACCATTTTTAATGACTTAAAATTTAGAGTTGGATATGGTGTTACGGGTAACCAACAAGGTTTATATCCACAAAATTCCATCTCATTGGTGGGCGGTTCAGGAGTAACTTATTTTGGAGGTTCACAAATCACTAATTTCAACGTGACTCAAAATGCCAATGCTGATTTGCGTTGGGAAACCAAAAAACAAACCAACATTGGAGTGGATTTTGCTCTTTTAGACAACAGATTAAGAGGAACATTTGATGTATATACAGCAACTACAGATAATCTTCTGTTTGATTATACCGTTCCTCAACCTCCTTATCCTTTCAATACCATCAAAGCAAATGTGGGAAGTATTCTAAACAAAGGACTGGAAATTTCATTGGGTTACGATTTGATAAAAGACGAAAATACAACATTGACTCTTGCCGGAAATGTATCATTTCTTAAAAATGAAGTGTTAAACTTGAGCGGAAGCATCAACGGAGTTCCTCTAAATACAAATTATGTTTCTTGGGGTCCAAATTCTTATTTGATAGAAGGACAACCTATTGGTACTTTCAACATCCTGCATCATACCGGAAAAGACAATGCAAATTCCGAAACTGTACTTGATGTTGACGGGAATGGCATCATCGATCAAGGAAATACAAGTCCAGATCGCTTGATTAAAGGTTCAGCTTTGCCAACTTATACGTATGCCTTTAATCCAACTTTTTCACATAAAAATTTAGATATTTCTATGTTATTTAGAGGTTCAGGTGGAAACAAAATTTATAATGGCTTACGATCAAACTTAAGTTATTTAGAGAACATCGGTAAAGCCAATGTTTTAGACAGCGCCATTCCGTTAGGATTATATAATTCTAAATATGGTTCTGATTTATGGCTTGAAGATGGTTCTTTTTTAAGATTGGAAAATGTAACTGCAGGCTATAACTTTCATTTTAAAACCGTTAAATACATTGAGTCGCTTCGACTTTCTCTTACCGGAAACAATTTATTTGTCATTACCCATTATTCTGGAATCGATCCAGAGCTGAATATGAGTGGTAGTAATGGCTTTGGAGGAGATAATGGTATTTACCCTCGCACCCGAAGTTTCGCATTAGGTTTGAATGTAAAATTTAAATAGTAAAAGAAAATGAAAATCAAAAATATATTTATAACAGGAAGTTTAAGTTTCTTGTTATTGGTTGGATGTACCAATATTGACGAACACGTCTATGATAAATATCCTGCAAACGACTTTTATGGAACTGCACAAGGTGCTGATGTGGCACTTGCCAGCGTATATGCACAAGTTGGAGGAAATTGGGATGGTGTGGGATATGCTGGAGCCGATAGAGGTTGGTATGATTTAAACTGCTTTAGTGCTGATGAACAAGTGATTCCTCACAGAACAACTGGGGATTGGGAATTAGATTTTGCCCGTTTGTACAAACACGATTGGTTGCCTACAGATTCTTTCATAAATAACACATGGAAATGGTTATACAAATCAATTTTCAATGCCAATCTAGCAGTAAAACAACTTGAAGATTCACATGCAGAAGCATCAAAAATTGCAGAAGCAAAAGTATTGAGAGCGTTTTTCTACTACTTATTAATAGATGATTACGGTGATGTGCCTTTTTACACGGACAACGACATCACAGTAGATCAAATTCCACAAGCAAGCCGTAAAGTAATTTATGATTTCATCGTAAAAGAACTGACTGAAAACGTGGAAACTCTTTCAGCTACCAAAGGAGGAAATTACTACGGACGTTTCAACAAATGGGCAGGTTATACCTTATTAGCCAAAGTCTATTTGAATGCTGAAGTCTATACAGGAACACCGGAGTGGGCAAAATGTTTAGCAGCTTGTGATAAAGTTAGCGAAGGCGGATTTACACTTCATTCTTCTGCTGCCAATGCTTCCAGCCCAATGGGGAACAAATACTATGAATTATTTGGAGATGTGCTTCCGGATGACGAAACCATTTTGGCAATGTTTGCCACTGCAAATGTGGTGTCTAGAAATATCTTCACAGTTCGAAGTTTAAATGGTCCAGATGCGAAAGCCCTGTTTGGTTATAGCGGTTGGAATGGTACTATTGTGCCCAAAGATTTCTTTTTGAAATTCGATGACAAAGACATTCGTAAAAAACAATTTCGTTATGGAGATCAAGGTGGCGGAGTGAATTATACTCTTGATGTAGCCTCTTTGGATAATCCGGGAGCTGCGCCACAAGCTGGTGTTCGCGATACTAAATTTTATCCAGTAACTCCTTCGGACGGAGGTGGAGCATCAAATGATTTTCCAATTTACAGGTATGCCGACATCTTGTTAATGAAGGCGGAATGCAATGTTAGACTTACGAATGCAGCTGCTGCAAAACCTTTTGTAGATGCTGTAAGACAACGTGCCGGATTGGGTATTTTGGCTGCAAATCCAACTTTAGACAATATTTACAACGAAAGAGGATTTGAATTGAATTGGGAAGGTCACAGAAGACAAGATATGATTCGTTTCAATAAATTCTTATTGCCAAATGAATTCAGAGGAGCTTCAGCCGAGTTCAGAAAGTTGTTTCCAATTCCAACGGCAGCTTTAGACGCAAACAAGGGACTAAAACAAAATCCAGGTTACTAAATTTAGAACTATTATGAAAAAATATATATACAAGTTATTCGCGATAGGCACTTTACTTTTTCTAAGTGCATCCTGTACAAATGATGCAGTACTTACCAGTTTGAAAACGGTAAATTTTAGCGGTGCTCTTGTGGCAACACCAAGCACAATCGTTCTTAAGACTACCACTGCTTCACAACCTGTCGTCGCTTTTTCTTGGCCAGCAGTAGTTTTCCCAATTGAGGCTGCAGTAACGTATGCTTTGGAATTTGATGTTCCAGCAGATGCTTTAGGAAGCACAGCTTGGGGAAAAGCGTTAAGAGTTGAAGTGGGTGAAGATGTTTTAAGCAAATCGCTTTTAGGCGATGACCTTAATAAAATGGCTATTAAATTAGGACTTCCCGTAGATGTTGCTAGTAAAATGGTGGTTCGTGTAGAGTCTTATTTAGACCGTAAAATCTATTCAGAACCGATTACTATTACTGTTACTCCTTTTGCAAAACCTGTGGTTTTCGGAGAAATCTATATGCCCGGATCGTATCAAGATTGGGTTATTGGCACAGCAGCGGCTCTTAAAGCAATTGACAGTGGAATTTATCAAGGCTATGTAACTTTCCCTGCATCAAAAGGGTTGGGATTCAAATTTACCAATGAAAGAAATTGGAACCAATTTTATGGTGCCGATGCCAATGGTAATATTTTAGATGGTAGCACCACTGATTTTGCAATTGCAAAAGCAGGAACATATCAAATGACGGTAAACCTGAACACATCAAAATGGACTGCTGTTGCTTATTCCTGGGGAATAATAGGAACGGCAACTGATGGTGGTTGGGATAATTCAACCAATATGAGTTATGATCATCAACTCAATGTATGGAAATTTACGGGTGCATTAAAATCAGGAGCATTAAAATTCAGGCTTAATAATACCTGGACTATCAATTATGGCCCGAAAAACAATACGGATGGCATAATGTATCTAGACAATCCTGGAGCTTACGATGTGACTGTTCCTGGTAATTATGAGGTCACGTTTACGATAGCAGAAAAAAACCCAACTACAGGTGTTTATCCAGCAACTGGAACTTATACAGTCAAAAAAATCTAATAAATAGGAATCGTTCAGAATATAAAAATGGTTTAATTAGTTAATACAAAGCATCCCTCTTTTTTAAGGATGGAGGGTGCAACCATATAAAAACAGAACGTTAACATATAAAAAAATATAAAAATGAAACTATTTTTAAACATCGTTTTCGCACTTCTCTTCACTTCGGGATTAGCTTCGTGCAGTTCTTCGGATAACAATTCGACTCCAAGTCCCGCTTATCCGCAATACGGAACACCTTTTACCAATATGCCTAAAAAAGAAGATGCCATAATTTATCAAGTTAATCTTCGTGCTTTTAGCCAAGCTGGAACTATAAAAGGAGTACAAGACCGATTGACTTCCATCCAAGAACTTGGCGTGAATGTCATTTATTTAATGCCCATTTATCCTGTTGGAATCGTTAGATCAGCCGGAGGATTAGGCTCACCATATTCTGTTAGAGATTACAAAGCAGTAAGCACAGAATTTGGAACTCTTGAAGACCTTCGCATTTTAGTCGATGAAGCCCACAAAAAAAATATGGCAGTCATTTTGGATTGGGTAGCCAATCATACTTCTTGGGACAACGCATGGATTACCGCTCATCCAGATTGGTACCAAAAAGATGCCAGCGGAAACATCATTATTCCTCCTGGAACTAATTATAATGATGTAGCCCAATTGGATTTTAATAATACTGAAATGAAAAAGGCAATGATCGACGCTATGTCCTACTGGGTTTACAGTGCCAATATTGATGGTTTCAGATGCGATTATGCCGATGCGGTTCCTCAGAGTTTTTGGTCAGAAGCCATTACTTCTTTGCGAAAAATTAAAAATCAAAACATCTTAATGCTTGCCGAAGGAAAAAAAGTAAACCAATTCTCTGCTGGTTTTGATTATACTTTTGGATTCGAATTTTATGGTGGTTTGAAAAAAGTATTTAGCGAAAGCAAACCTACGACTGTAATACAAGATGCAAACGCTTTAGAATATGCCAACAATTACGATAACTCCCAACGGATTGTTAGATATACATCAAATCACGATGTGAATCTTTCCGATGGAACTCCTCTGGAATTGTTTGGTGGTAAAAAAGGCTCCGTTGCAACATTTGTTGTTGCAGCTTATATGAAATCGGTTCCAATGATTTATAACGCACAGGAAATTGGGTACGCCAAAAGAATCGATTATTTCACTAAAAATCCTATCGATTGGAATACGGCTGATGCCAGTATACTAGCAGAATATAAAAAGATTATTGCTTTTAGAAACACCAGCAATGCCATCAAAACAGGAATTTACAAAGGATTTAGTAGTGATGCTGTAAGTGCCTTCACTATGGAAACCACGACTGATAAAGTTTTGGTACTAGCAAACCTAACTAGCTTGACAACGAAATACATTGTTCCGCCGGCTTTGACAACAACAAGTTGGAAAGATGCTTTCACGGGTACTGCAACAACCGTAACTTCGGAAATAACCTTACAACCCTACCAATATTTGGTACTGAAAAATTAACATCTGAAAATCTTAGGACACGAATCAATGTCCTACTTACACACTTTAATTATTGTCCTTAAAGTACAAAGGCACAAAGATTTAATACACTCAACTTTCTGTTTAATTAAGTTTGGATTGTGTTTGATTTTGTTTGCTTCGACCCTGTTGTCTTTGTGTTTTTTTGACAATTTAGTAATCACAAAACTTAAAATATGAATTTTAAATTAAATCTATTGGTTGGATTTCGACTAGGAAGAAAATTAGTTAGGCTGCTTTTGGTTTGTACCAGTACCTTTCTAATGCAAGCCCAAGTTATTACTTCCCCAAACAAGAATCTTTCCTTGCAATTTGAACTTACTGCAAACGGAGTTCCCTCCTATCAACTGACTTATAAGGGCAAATCGGTAATCAAACCAAGCACTTTGGGAATTGAAATAAAAGAAGCACCTTCATTTATGGATGGATTTTCGATAAAAAACGCTGCTCAAACTACCGTTGATGATTCTTGGAATCCTGTAATGGGCGAAGAAAAAACAATTCACAATAATTACAACGAATTGGTAGTCACTTTGGCGCAAGCCAAAAACAACAATCGCTACATCCGTATTCGGTTCCGATTGTTCAACGATGGTGTGGGTTTTCGATATGAATTTCCAAAACAAACCGACTTAAATTATTTTGTAATTAAAGAAGAGCATACTGAGTTCCAATTGGCCGGTGACCATAAAATATTTTGGATTCCGGGTGATTACGATACCAATGAATATGCTTACACGACTTCTAAAATTTCAGAAATTCCTTCGCTGATAAAAAAAGCAACGGTTTATATGAATGCCCAAAGTCCCATTAAAAACTTGGCTGTTCAAACACCATCAATGATGAAAACTGCCGATGGTTTGTATATCAATATTCACGAAGCGGCACTAATTAATTATCCTGCAATGTCGTTGAATGTAGATGCCAAAACTTTCAAAATGAGCTCCCACCTTACTCCCGATGCTGTTGGCAATAATGGTTATATGCAAACCGACACCCAAACTCCTTGGAGAACGATTGTGGTGAGCGATAAAGCCACCGAAATTTTAGCTTCAAAAATGATTTTAAACTTGAACGAACCTACAAAATACAAAGATATTTCTTGGATAAAACCAATGAAATTCATCGGTGTTTGGTGGGAATATTTTGTAGCTGGCAAAAGCACTTGGGCTTATGGCAAAGAAAATAATGTAAAACTAGGACAGGATTTCAGCAAGCTTACGCCAAATGGAAAACACGGAGCTACGACCGAAAGAGTAAAAGAATACATTGATTTTGCCACCAAAAATGGTATTGATGCCGTTTTGGTCGAAGGTTGGAATGTAGGTTGGGAGGATTGGATTGGAAATTGGAAAGAAGAAGTCTTTGATTTTGTGACACCTTATCCCGATTTCGATGTGAAAGCTCTACACGCTTATGCTGCTTCCAAAGGGGTACAAATCATAATGCACCACGAAACTTCGGGTTCGGCTACCAATTATGAGCGTCGTTTAGACCAAGCTTTTCAGTTTATGAAAGACAATGGATATAATGCTGTAAAAACAGGTTATGTGGGCCAAATTATTCCACGTGGCGAACATCACGACGGGCAATGGATGGTAAATCATTACATCCACGTTGCGGAGCGCGCCGCCGATTACAAAATTATGATTGATAGCCACGAAGCTGTTCGTCCTACAGGACTGAATCGTACCTATCCAAATTGGATTGCGCAGGAATCAGCTCGAGGAACTGAGTTTGAAGCAATGGGAGGATTGGCTCCAGAACACACAACTATTTTACCATTTACAAGACTAATGGGTGGACCAATGGATTTTACTCCCGGTATTTTCCAAACGGATCTTTCGTATTACAATACCGGTGGGCATCAACGGGTAAATACGACTTTGGTCAAACAATTGGCTTACTATGTAACTATGTACAGTCCGTTACAAATGGCCGCCGATATTCCAGACAATTACAATCGTTTTCCAGATGCCTTTCAGTTCATCAAAGAAGTGGCTGTTGATTGGGACAACAGTTATATTCTGGAAGCAGAGCCAGGAGATTACATCACCATTGCCCGAAAAGCAAAAGGAAAAAACGAATGGTTTGTAGGTGGTATCACCGATGAAAATTCAAGAACGGCAACCATTTCTTTCGATTATTTGCCAAAAGGAACTCAATATATCGCCACTATTTATGCTGATGGAAAGGATGCCAATTGGAATGAAAAACCACAAAGTTATACCATTACTAAAGTCATTGTGAATTCAAAATCGATGCTAAAACAATACATCGCTCCTGGAGGCGGAGTTGCCATTAGTATCAAAGAAGGAATGGCTTCAGAGATAAAAGGATTAAAAAAATTATAAATATAAAAGTCTCCTATTGTAAAGAGAAATTCTTTGCAATAGGGTTCTTAAAAAAGAAAATTTCAATCTATTATTAACCTAAAAACCTCAATTATGAACAATCAAAAGAATGCTATTATTAACAATTTAAAAACAAATATTATGAACAAAAAATTACTATTATTCGTTATTTGTCTTATGACAATTTCATTTGCCAATGCGCAAATTAACTCTATGGCTATAGTTGGCGATGGAGCTGGAGGATGGCCAACAAATGTTGTTGGAGAAGTTGATGCACATCAAATGTCAACCGCTGACGGTGGATTACATTGGACTATTAATAATTTGGCTCTTACTAATGGTTCGGTAAAGTTTAGAGGTAATAATTCTTGGGCTTTACCTTACAACTGGGGAGGAACTACTTTTTTATCTGGAACAGCAGTTGTAGATGGTGCTGGAATTACATCAATATCGGGGATTTATAATGTGACTTTCAATACGAATACTTTAGCTTATACTTTCGAATTGCAACAAGTAACTTTTCAAGTAATTAGTATTTTTGGTGATGCCACTCCAGGTGCTTGGACTACCGATACTGATATGACCACTACTGATGGTAATATTTATACTCTAAAAAAAGTAACTTTGGTTCCTGGTGCATTAAAATTCCGTGGAGATCATTCTTGGACATTGCCTTACAATTGGGGTGGAACAGACTTTCCATCAGGAACAGCTGTTGTTGATGCCAATGGTATAACTATACCAACTGCAGGAAGCTATAATGTTACTTTTAATAAAACGACTCTTGCATATAGTTTTACATTTCAAGTCATAAGTATTTTTGGTGATGCTACTCCTGGGTCTTGGACTACTGATACAGATATGACAACTGCAGATGGTAATAATTATACTCTGACAAATGTTGCATTAATTCCCGGAGCATTAAAATTTCGGGGAGATCATTCTTGGACTTTACCATACAATTGGGGAGGAACAGACTTACCTTCTGGAACAGCAGTAATAGATGCCAATGGTTTTAGCATTCCAAGTGCCGGAAATTACAATATTAGCTTTAATGTTGCTACTGCAGCATATTCCATCACAAGTGCTTTGGCAACTAAATCATTTAATGCTTCAAAGTTTAGTGTATATCCAAATCCTGCAAAAAGTAGTTGGAACTTTAGTTCTTCGAATGAAAACATCGAAAGCATTCAAATTGTAGATATATTAGGAAAAACAATTCGTTCTTCCTTTTCTAAAAGCAAATTTGTAACAGTTGATGCTTCAGGTTTAACCAGCGGAATCTATTTTGCCAAAATTGCAACAGCTAGTGGAACAAGTACAGTAAAATTGATTAAAGATTAGATTAATATGTTTTTTGTTAAATCCCTTAGTGCTTCGGTTCTAAGGGATTTTTTTTGAGAATTATTAATATGAATTCAAAGCTGGTTTATTTTTGTTAGTATGTGTAAAATGTACTGATTTAATATTTTAAGAATTTTTTACGGCATTTTTTCAACAAAATTTTCTAGAAATTGGAGTACTTGGTTTGAGAATAAGTCTATAGGGTTCACAAAAACCATTTTAACAATTGATTGCTAGGGTTTTATGTTTTTAACACCTTTCTGTATTAATTGCATTTTTTACTCTTTTAGGATGTTATTTACTTCATTTGAAGTAATTTTTTGCAAATTTTTTATTTTTGTTCAAAAGCAGGTAAATGCCATTTGAATTTAACTGCCATTATGCGAAGAGTAATAATAATTAAAGATGTTACTAAGTATAAAATATCATTATCTACATTTAATTTCCGAAGCATAAAAAAAATAATTCCACCCAAAATACAGATTGTTGCATAAATTTATTTTCTAAACAAAACAGGAATTTCACTGCACAAAATATCACGGATAACACCGCCAAAACAGGCCGTTATAGCTCCCAATGAAATGCAAATTACGGGATGAAGTCCAATGCTTATTCCTTTTTCAAGACCTATTAAGGTGAAAACCCCAAGTCCAATGGTGTCGAATAAAAACAAAGGAGTTAGTAATTTGTCAAATTTCTTTCTAAAAAGAATTGCCAAAATAAATCCAATGCCAATTAAATAAACATAGTTCAAATCAAGCATCCATCCCACAGGAGTTTTTCCAATCATGACATCACGCAAAGTTCCTCCTCCAACAGCGGTTACAAAAGCGATAATAAAAACGCCAAAAGGATCCAGCTTTTTATTCATTGCAGTAAGTGCACCAGACATAGCAAAAGCCATCGTACCGATGAGGTCTAATAAGTGAAACATTAGTGATTGTGATTTTTTGAATTTCCCAAAATTAAAGTAAAATACTTGAGTAACCTATACAATTGAAGTAAAGGAATAGATGAAAATAATTCTAGAAGCAAAAATCATTCAGTTACAAATTGTAATATCAAAAACCTCTAAATAAATTTAGAGGTTTTTTTGTGGCATTTTTTCAATTCAATTTTCTAGAAAATGGAGTTCTTATTTTGAGATAAACCTTAAGGTTTTTCAAATGACTATAACTTGTCTATGAAATATAGAAATTAGTCTCTGTGATAATTAAAAGATAAATGAGAAAGGCTGATAAAATTAGCAAAAATGAAGCATAGAATGCGATAATATTTCTTTGATAAATATATTTACTTTATTATTTCATTAAACTTTAACGGTTATACAATTTTGCTATATTTGTAATATAGGATTGTATAAATTGTGAATATTAAAAATAAAAGCTTATACAACTAAACCTTCTGTCAATATGTTTTTGCAAAACATAAATTATATCAAGGTTTCTTAGTTTACATAAGAAACTAATAAAATTAATATATTAAAAACACTTATTATATTGAAAATTAAGATTTTAGCTGTTAGTTTTATTTTTATAACATTTGTCTCTTGTAACAATAAGGAAAAATCTATACCATTAATTAATGCAATACCAAAACTGCATAAAGTTGATCCAAAAACCAATGGTGATAGTCTTAAATCTAATCTTAACTTTTCCAAGGCATCAGATTTAAAATACTCTCTAGAACAATTAGACAATACCAAGGGGCTATCTAACAGTTCTGTTAATACTATTTTTCAGGATTCTGAAAATTTACTTTGGATTGGAACTTGGGACGGACTAAATCGTTATGACGGGAATAGTTTCAAGATTTTCAGACCCGAGCTGGATAACGAAAATAGCCTAAGTAACCAGGTAATTCTTAAAATTGATGAAGATAATACAGGGAAAATCTGGATATTAACGATTCATGGAATTAATCAATATGATAAAAAAACAGATACATTTCAACGCTATTATTTTACCAGAAAAAATAAGCCGCCGTTATCTGAATCAGAGTTTAATATGGCACTAGATGCTTCAAAAAATGTTTTTTGTGCTGTAAAGGATTGGGGGATTGGTTACTTTAATGGCACCGATTTTAAATTATTAAAAATTAAAAATTTTTCAAAAAAAGCGGTTAAAAAGATGGAATTCGCTTTAACGGGTGAATTGCTAATGTTATTTGAAAACAATGAACTTTATGCTTTGTCGTTTGAAACCAAAAGTAAAGGCAAAGGCAACATTTCAAAAGTGAGTTTGATTTCCAATGAAATCAGAACATTTGAGATAATGCCAAAAGGTAAAGTCTGTATTGTATCTTCTAAAGGAATTACTAATTTATATTGTTTATTGGACAAAAAAAGTCAGTTACTTCCGGAAAAAAATATTGGAAACATTATTGGAAACATTCCAGGTGGACTAGTACTTTCGAGCAAATCAGGATATTCTATTGTAGATGCTAGTGGAAATATTGTCATTAAACCGTGGCTAAAATACCTTAAAAACCAAAAGATAACTACATTAATTCAAGGAAGTGAAAATGTTATTTGGACTGGAACCGATGGTGATGGAGTTTTTAAAATGTATCCTCTTAAAAAATCTTTTAATCTAATTTCTAAAACTCAAGTTCCAGCACTAGACGGAGGTATTGTCAGAGCCTTTTTGGAGGTTGAAGGGAATTCCTTTTGGGTTGGAACAAAAGGGAAAGGATTGTTTCGTTTTCCTTCAAATTTTTATTTGGATTCTGAAAAACCTTTAAATTATGAGAATTACAATGAAAGCAATAGTGCCATTGATAATTCTGTTTTTGCTTTATGCAAGGGGAAAGAAGATTTGATTTTTGTAGGTAGTGATGGAAATGGAATAAATGTCTTTGATTTAAAAAAATCAAAACTTATCAGTTGGTCAGAAATTATTGGGAATGAAAAATGTGATTATTTCAAGTCGACTTATGCCATTTATCAGGATAATGAAGGATTTATTTGGTTAGGAACTAATGGTTATGGAATGATTCGTTGTAAAATTGAACGTTCAGGCGATCAGCTTAAAGTAACCCAATTCAAGAAATACATTGCCGATAATAGTGGTGAAAAATCGTTAAGCAGTAATATTATTTTTTCAATAGTTCCAAAGAATCAAAATCAACTTTGGATTGGAACCCGATTGGGAGGATTGAATCTTTTTGATAAAAAATCCGGATTTTTCCGCACTTATAAAAATATTAGCAATGATCCAAAGAGTTTATCCAATAATGACATACTCTGTTTGCAAACGGATGCCAATAACAGACTTTGGATAGGAACGAGTTTCGGTTTAAATTTATTGGAAAAACTAAGTCCTAACGGGAAAGCTGTATTTAAGAGTTTTACAGTCAAAGAAGGTCTTCCAAATAATACCATTCACGGGATTGTTTCTGATAACAAGTCAGATCTTTGGATAAGCACGAATTTTGGGTTGTCCAATTTTATCCTTAAAGAATCAAAATTTATAAATTATACCAAAAACGAAGGTCTTCAGAATAATGAATTTGCCGATGGAGCTTTTTACCAAAATTTAAAGTCGGATTATATTTTTATGGGAGGAATAAAGGGATTCAATTATTTCTTACCTCAAAAAATAAGCGAATCTTCTACTATTCCAGACATTCTCATTGATAAAATTAGTGGGCAAAATCAAGCAACTCCTTATTATCAAGGATTGGTAATTTCTCCAAAATCCAATACGCATCCTTCTATCGTTTTGAAATACAATCAAAACTTTTTTGACATTGAATTAGCAGCTTTAACTTTTACCAATAGTGATAAATGTAAATATGCTTATCAATTGAGGAATTTTGATAAGAATTGGAATTTTATAAATAATCGAAGAATTATTTCCTTTACAAACGTCCCACAAGGAAACTATTCTTTATGGATAAAATGGTCTAATAGCGATGGTGTCTGGAGTAAACCCGTTCATGCTATCGACATCAGGATAAAACCTGTATATTGGCAATCTACAGTGGCAATTATCCTCTATTCTATATTGGTTGTGCTTTTTATACTATTTGTTTTGAGTTATTATAATAAGCGTCAATCATTAAGTCAAAATATTCTTTTTAGAAAACGAGAAGAAGAACTTCACGAAAACCGACTTACTTTTTTTACTGATATTGCCCATGAGTTTCAAACCCCTTTAACCTTGATTGTTGGGCCTATTCAAAAACTTTCTGAAGCATCAAACCTAGATAAGAGAAATCAGAAGTTCGTTCATATGATTCAAAGAAACTCTTCAAGGTTATTATTTCTAACCCAACAATTACTCGAATTTAGAAAAGCAGAATATGATTATTTAGAAGTTACTGCAATGAAATTTGATCTTGTTGACTTGGTAGAACAAATTGCCGAATTGTTTGATGAATGGGCATTGGATAAAAATATTGATTATAATCTCGACATCCCTTCTGATTTAACAGGATGGTTTGACAAGGATAAAATTGAAAAAATAGTATTTAACCTAATGTCAAATGCTTTTAAATATACTCCTGCGAAAGGTAAAATTGATCTTAAATTTCACATTCAGGATGAATCGCCCCAAAAATTAAACATAACTATCACAAATACAGGAAAAGGAATTCCAAAAGAAAAACTAGATTCCTTGTTTGATCGATTCTTCTTATCCGATACAAATAGAACAACAGACAATGATTTATTCAGAACGGGGATTGGATTGGCTTACATAAAAAAATTAGTTACTGTATTGCGAGGTGAGATTTTGGTTTCCAGTATTCCTAATAAATCAACAACCTTTACCATTTTATTGTCTTGTAGTAAAGAAGCTTTTAATGAAAAGGAATTAGATATTGAATCAAGCCCAGTTTTGATTTCTCAGCATCTTAAAAATATTCTTGAAGAAATTCCAGTTAATTCTGATGGTATTCCAAATAAAATTTCATCCCTTAATATATTGGAAGATCATCGTAGAACGATACTAATTGTCGAAGATGAGAAAGAAATTCATATGTTTCTAAATGAATTACTTGGTGATAAATATAAAATAATTACTGCTTATAACGGTGTTGATGCAATGGCTGTTCTTGAAAAAGAGATTCCAGATATTATTATTAGTGATGTAATGATGCCAATGATGGATGGGGTAGAGCTATGTTCAAAAATAAAAGGGGACATCAAAACCTGCCATATTCCGTTCATAATGCTAACTGCAAAAGATTCGGTTTTGCATAGAATTGAAGGAATAGAAAGCGGAGCCAACTCTTACATACCAAAACCTTTTCACCCAGATCACTTATTAATACGAATACAAAAACTTATTGAAGAAAAAGAACTCATATTTAAACATTTTTCGCAAGACACTCTCATCGAAAATCTATCTACTTTGCCTATAGATAATGAGGAAAAAGATTTTATTAAAAAAGTAATTGAACTCATACGGACTAATATTGACAACGAAAATCTTCAAAGTTTATTTATTGAAAAAGAATTAGGTCTTAGTAATTCGCAATTGTATCGAAAAATCAAACAAATTTTCGGGCTTTCTCCTGGAGATTTAATACGAACTATACGATTAAAATACGCTGCGGAACTTTTGCGCAAAAATGTACTAACCGTTTCCGAAGTTTGCTATAAATCTGGGTTTAATAACCGTTCCTATTTCTACAGGGAATTTAATAAAATGTACACTATCACTCCAAAAAATTATCAACTCAAGTATATTTCAAAGAGTTAAATATTTTTTAAACACCTCTAAATCAACATTTTTAAATTCTGTATACACTTTTGAAGAAATAGTGTACACGGTTTCTCGTGTCCTCCAATTACTTTTATCAACAGATTACTATATCGATGTATTAACTAACTAAACTATTAAAAAAATGAAAAAATTTACTCAAATTATTAATCAATTTAACACACCCTTATGATGAAAAAAAGTATTATTTGTAATTTGTTCCTATTGTGGACCATATTATCTGGGAGCGTGATGTTTGCCCAAACTATTAAAGGTGTTATTTCTGATGAAAGTGGACCGATTCCACAAGTAAATGTTAATATTAAAGGAACGACTACAAGTACTGTTACGGATTTAGACGGGAAATTTACCATTAACAATTTAGATTCAAAAGCTGTTTTGGTTTTTAGTTATATTGGGTATCAAAGTCAGGAAGTATCTGTATCAGGCAAAACGGAACTGTCAGTTAGCTTAAAACAAGACATAAATAACTTAAGTGAAGTGGTTGTTGTGGGATATGGCAGTCAAAAAAAGCAATCTATAACTGGTGCCATAACACAAGTTAATATGGATGACATATCAAAAACTAAAGTGGCCGATGTAGGTCAAGCTTTGCAAGGTCAAGTTGCCGGAGTTACTGTAAGTGCTAGTACAGGTCAACCTGGAGATGGACTTGAAATACGTATTAGAGGGGTAGGTACCCTTGGAAATAATGAAGTGCTTTATGTGGTTGACGGTGTTCCAACTCGTGATATCAACTTTTTGAATCAATCGGATATAAAAACGATGACTGTTTTAAAAGATGCAGCGGCGACAGCTATTTATGGTTCTCGTTCAGCTGGTGGTGTAATAGTTATTACAACAAAGAGCGGTATAAAAGGAAAATCGAATATTAATGTGGAATATTATACAGGAATTAATAATGCCACAAATTTGCCAAAATTACTGAATGCAGATCAATACTTAACTGTAATGGATCGTGCTTGGCATAATACTACTGTGAATTCTGGAATAAGTCCTTATCAAAAGGCTAAAACTGATGGGTCAGTAAATGGAATAGCATTATCAGATACAGATTGGTTAAACGAATTGTTTACTACTGGAAAAACAACAAATTTTCAACTTTCAGCCAGTGGAGGAAATGAGACTATGCAATATTTAATATCAGGAGGTTATTTTGGTCAAAACGGAATTGTAGTGGGAGATAAGGACACCTACCAACGAATAAATTTTAGAGCCAATGTTAATGCAAATCTTTCAGATCGTTTGAAAGTTGGGACTAATATTCAGATTACGAACAGTGTAAAAGATAGATTAGCTTCTAGTGGTGATGATATGGGAATAATTCGTTATGCCATGTTTAGACCTGCCATTTTTGGTGTTTATAAAGATGTTAATGATCCAACTTATTCAGCTGAAAATCCATATACTGATTTACCTTTTTATTTGGGTACTGATAGTGTAAATGGATGGAGTCATGATTATGACTCAGCATACAACCCACTTGCTGCTGTTCATTTTATCGATAATAAAATCAGTGCATTTAGAACTTTCGGGAATGTTTATGGTGAGTATAGTTTTTTGGGAGATAAAGCATTGAAGTTTAAAAGCAGTCTTGGGGCTGATATTACTTTTGCACATGATAAAAAATTCAATCAAAATTTCGGAGACAATGATGGAGGTGATCCTTTATATCCTACTTTGGGAAGAATAAACAGACCTTCTTCTCTCAATGAAAGTATGGGACAAGATATGACTTTCACCTTTAGCAACACCTTGAATTATATAAAAACAATTGATGGAAAACACAGTATAAATGCATTATTAGGTACTGAAACCATTATGAATAAAGGTGTTAATATAGGTGGAGCTCGACAAGATTTTGTTAACACTGAGGATCCGTTTAGATATTTGGATTTTGGAGGACTAAATGTGAAAAACTATGCTGGTGGTAGTGCCAGTAGCTGGGCATTAGTTTCCTTCTTTGGATCTGCCAATTATGGGTATGATAATAAATATTTTGCTTCTGCGACTTTAAGAGCTGATGGTTCTTCCCGTTTTGGTCCTAATAATAAATGGGGTTATTTTCCTTCTGTTTCAGGAGGTTGGGTAATATCTAAGGAAAAATTCATGGAAAAGGCAGATTGGATTTCCAACTTGAAACTACGAGCTAGTTGGGGACAATCTGGGAATCAAGAAATTCCAGACAACGCTTATCAAACGCTTGTTACGCAAACCGATGGTAATGTTAAAATTACTCGTTATGGTAATCCCGACCTAAAATGGGAAACTACTACGCAAACCGATTTTGGTTTGGATTTGAGTATTCTGAAAAACAAATTAACCTTTACCGCAGATTATTTTGACAAAACCACTGATAATATTTTACTAACGGTAGGCTTGCCTGCTGCTACTGTAGGTGTTATTGACCCAACGTTTGTAAATGCTGGAATTGTTAATAATAAAGGTTTAGAATTTGGTTTTGATTTTCAAAATAACGACCATGCCGTTAAATACGGTATAAACGGAAATGTTTTTACGCTTACCAATAGAGTTGAGGCATTACAACAATACATTGCAAATCTAGATAATTTACAATCAAATACCCGCACAACCGTAGGGCAACCGATCAACTCATATTATGGTTATAAGTTTGATGGAATCTACCAAAATGCCGCAGAAATCAATACTCAATTATATAGTAATACAAATGGAGTAGTCCCTGGAGACATGAAATTTAAAGATTTAAATGGTGATGGTCAAATTAATGCCGATGATAAAACATTCATAGGAAATCCGATTCCAAAAGTGTCGTATGGTCTATCTTTTACCGGAAGTTATAAAAAATTTGATATATCCTTCCTTTTTCAAGGAGTCGAAGGGGTAGACCGTTATAATAATTCAAAACAGGTTACAGCCTATAGTATCAAAATGCCTCTAAACTCTAGTGAAATGATATTAGATGCTTGGAATGGAGAAGGAACAGGCAACACAATTCCAAGAGTAACATTTAATGCTAACGGAGGAGGACAGATGTCAAGCGCTTTTGTCGAAGATGCTTCCTATTTAAGATTGAAAAATTTAGAAATTGGATATTCTTTTGACCCTAAAATACTTGGATCAGTTAATATGAGAATTTATCTATCAGGTCAGAATTTATGGACTATTACAAAATATACAGGACTAGATCCTGAGTCTACTAGTTTGATTGATATGGGAACCTACCCACAATCTAAATCTTTTATTTTTGGATTAAAATTAAATTTATAAAAATCTATTATGAAAAATATATATATAACAACCCTCCTAATTTCGCTTGTAGCGTTTACAAGTTGCGAAAATCAATTACAAATAGAGCCTGTGGGTTTAGTAACTTCAGACCAAATAAATGCAACACCAACTATCACTGCGGTAGAGAATTCTGTTAGTTCTTCTTATTTAATGTTATCTAACTCATTGAACATAATGGGACAATGGAATTGGGACGATGGACTTGTATCTAATAATGATATAATCATGCAAGACATTGCATCAGATGATATGCAAAAAAAATGGATTTCTGATTCCGACCAAGCTTGGATGGACGAGGTGGACAATTATACTTTTACTTCGACTAATGGAGGAGCTAATGGTATATGGAAATACAATTATGAAGGAATAAAAAGAACAAATACTGCTTTAGCTTTTCTTTTGAATCCAGAAATTGAAACTATTACTGGAATTTCTACCACCAGAAAAAACCAGTTATTGGGAGAAGCTTATTTTTTGCGATCATTTTATTATTTCTCATTAGTAACTAATTTTGGAGATGTACCTTTAATTTTAGCTCCGGTAAAAACATATCAAGATGCTTTTGATTTAGCCGTAAGATCACCTAAAGAAGCTGTATGGAGCCAAATTAAAACCGATTTAGAGAAAGCAAAATTGCTTTTGCCAAATTCAAAATACAGTTCTGATACTGAAAAATGGAGAGCTTCTAAAGGTGCTGTAACAGCCCTTTTGGCAAAAATTGCATTGTATAATAATGACTGGACAACCGTAATTACATTGGTTACAGAATTAGAAAGCACTTATAGTTTGAATAATAATTATTTTGATAATTTTAGTACTCAAACGGAATATTCAGATAATGAAGTTATTTTTTCTTTTGATCATCAAAGTAATGTTGTTCCTCCAAGAGGAAATGGTCATTGTGCAATTGCCGGATGGGGATTTTTTGCTCCAACCACTGATTTCATGAATTCATTTGAACCTAACGATCCTAGAAAAGACTATACTGTAAATACAGTAGATCAAAGGGTAAATAAGATATTCGGAAGTATTGATGGCACTAACAAAGGATTTGACGATTCTCCAAGCAATAAAGTGTATATCCGTATGGCCGATGTCCTGCTTTGGAAAGCGGAAGCACTTAATGAGAAGGCTGATTATTCGGGAGCAGTTACCTATATCAATAAAATTAGAACAAGAGCGAGAAACACAATTACTGTAAACGGAACCTATGCACCTGCAGGAACTTTGCCAGACAGACCAGCTTCTACTGATAAAGCTACTATTAAAGGTTGGTTGATTTCTGAAAGAAGAGCTGAACTTGGTTTTGAAAATCAAAGAATGGCCGATTTGAAAAGATGGGGAATTGCAAAAACAGTAATGACAGCAAAGGGTAAAGTATTTCTGGATAAACATATGTTGTATCCAATTCCGCAATCAGAAATTAATTCTTCTGCGGGACTTTTAACCCAAAATCCAGGATATTAGAAAATAAGTTTGGTTATGAATTAGTTGGTATCCTTGAGAAGTAGCAGTTAAAAAAAAAATTGCTGCTTCTCTTTTTTTTTTAAACAAATTCAGAAAAGAATTCCTTATTCGTTATTAGGGAATCAATATTATCCAATATTAAAAAATCAAAAGCTCATACACCATGAATAAAATAACTATTACTATTCTTCTTTTTTTCTTCTGTTTATTTGGAACAGCTGCTTGGAGTCAGGATATTAATTTAAAGGTAGTTGGAGATGACGCACATGGCTATACTGTAGAAATTTATAACGGAAGCAAATTGTTAGTAAAAAACACCGAAGAGTTTTCGCTTCGAATGGCAAATTCAGACTTGAGTGAAACTGCTGCTATTACTGCATGGAAAGGTGCAAAATGGACTGGGAAAGGAAATAACATCAGTTTAACAAGACATACTTATGTGTCAGAATTCGATTTGAATGTATCCATTACGGTCACCTATCAAGTAATAAATAAAAATGTTGTCAAAAAGAGCATTGATTTAACTCAATCTGGTATGCCATCATTGTACTATACCATTGAAGAAACAGCTAAACCAGCTCAAATACCTTCAAAATATGTAACTTTTGAATATGATAATTTTCCCGGAGGTTTTGCACACGAAATGTTTCCTTCGGCCGGATTTGTAACGCCAGACAACCAAGTGGTTGGTTTTTTAATGGATGCAGGTTATAAAAATCATTACACCCGAACTACCCGAAGACGTTTTAACGGGCACGGTGGAGGTTTCGTGGGAATGAGAAAGCTCCCAGATCCTGCTTTGGTTTCGATAGCGACATTGGAAGAAAGAAAAAACAATCAAAATTATATCAAACAGACATTTGGTGAAATGTATAATTTGGATGCAGGAACTGAGTCAAAATTAAAAATTGATTCGAAGTTTCAAAAACTAGGCGATGTTCAAATTGAAAAAGAGGACAGTCTCTATCAACTTAAATTCAATGAAAATAATCGTTCCGGAATGGAAATGATAATACCGTTTAAAAATCAAAAAATATATACTATTTCATTTGTTTCCAAAGGAACTGCTCCAGTAGCGGTTAAACTTTTTAGGATTAAAAACGGAAAGAAAACAATTGAACTTGAAAATGGTGTAAAATACATTGACAATTTTCCTGTGAAGGAAAACGAATGGATACTTTTTAAAGGAAGTGTTATGGTTCCTTATATTGAAAATGACAGTGTATCACTATTTATTGGAGCTCAATCTGGTAAAGATTGCATTCTACAAGTAAAAGATTTGAAAATTGCGGAGCATCAACCCCAAAAGGAACCTTATAACAGAATAAATATCGGGCAAAAAGTAACCAAAACAACTTATGTGTTTGTTGAACCTTGGAAAAATCATCACGATTTTGTGGTTTCTTCCCAATTGAGGTTGGCCGAAGGAAAAGGATTTCAGGGTTCGGATATAGAAAAAATGCTGTATTCCAATTTCAATATGCTGACCTGGATTACGGATGTAAATGATTTTTCGCCGTTCAATGTTCCGAATATGAACTATTCACCGGATATGTACAATCGGGATTCTTTTTTCTCCATTGTTTCCAGTTACAACAAGGAATTAAACCTTTCGATTTGGGATAAATGGGCTCAAACCCAAAACTCAAAAGGAGCAATTGGAACCATTATTACCCCTTATATGGGTTCTGTAGAAGTCAAAGACAATGAGGCAACTATTGAATTTTTGATATGGGCAATGATGAATAAACGCCGTTTTGGAGTAAAATTACCTGAAGATAAAATAAAAAAAGCGGTTGACTTTGTATTGAATGAATTTGACGAAGATAAAGATGGAATTTGTAAATCCCACTTTAGTATGAGCCAAGTTGACATAATTGATTATAATCCAAAAACCGATCGACTTGCCGTAAATCAAGGTATGTTGGTTATCGCTTTGAGAACAATCAAGGAATTGGGTTTTGATATTTCAGAAGCTTATATTGACAAAGCAGAACAAGAATATCGGAATTTTTATGATGTAAAAAGAAAGCATCTTTTGTTTGACAAGGAATTCCCAGACATCATTACGCTGACGGATTTAGAACCAGAATTTTTCTCGTTATGGTTGTTTAATAAACCCATTCTGACCGATGAAATGGTTGTGAATCATTTAAATCAAATGCCAGTTCTTAATAAAGTATCTAATTCTCCACATCCAGAATATGGGACGACAGCGCCTATTTGCATCCGATTGACTAATACCGAAAAAGGGTATGCTTATTTGAGCGCGGATTATCAGCCTTTCGGCGAATTTGGAAAATCCAATTATGCAGACGGTTCCCAAGATGGAGTTTACTACAACGGAGGCAGTTGGTTTCGAGCCGAATATTGTGCGTATGTAGTTGGACAAAAACACGGATGGGAAAAGGCTAAAAAACTAATGGAAAACAGGGCTTGGGCCGAAATTAACCTCAATCCAAAATGGCCTTACAGCAAAGAATTTATTCCCACAAAATGGACCACAACCGATTCTTGGTGGCCATCAACACGAGGTTTATGCTGGAATGTATTCATCCTTATGGCCGATGAAGTTGCCGGTTTACGTTCTCCAGAAATGGATCCAGACTATATTAAATTAAAAAATTAAAAAATAGAATCTAATGAAAGATATAGCAAAACGGTTTGCAGAAAATCCATTATTATCACCAACTGATTTACCACCAAGTAGAGAAGGTCTTGAAATCACCTGTTTGCTTAATCCTGGTGTATTTCAATTCGAAGGCAAAACGTGGTTATTAATGCGAGTTGCCGAAAGGCCAAAACAGAATGATACTGTTATTTCTTTTCCAATTCTAACAGAAACTGGAGCTATAGAAATTATCGAAATTCCAAAAGATGATCCTCAGTTAGACGCAAGCGATGCAAGGATAATTAATTATAAAGGAGTCGATTATTTAACTACATTATCTCATTTGCGAGTATTATGTAGTGAAGATGGTCATCATTTTTATGAGCCTGAAAATTATCCACCTTTGGTTGGTGAGGGAATGCTGGAGACTTTTGGCATCGAAGATTGCCGTGTCTCTTTGATAAATGGAATTTATCATCTAACCTTTACGGCAGTATCGGACAATGGTGTTGGCGTTGGTTTACGCACCACGCCAGATTGGAAAAATTTTCAATCGCACGGTATGATTTTGCCACCACACAATAAAGATTGCGCTATTTTCGAAGAAAAAATTAACGGATTGTATTATGCTTTGCACCGTCCGAGTAGTGTCGAAATTGGAGGAAATTTTATCTGGATTGCTTCATCACCTGATGGATTACATTGGGGAAATCACAAATGCATCATTAAAACCAGAAAAGGACTTTGGGATGCAGCAAGAGTTGGTGCCGGTGCTTCTCCAATAAAAACCGAAAAAGGCTGGCTATCCATTTATCATGGTGCCAATGCCGAACATCAATATTGTTTGGGAGCTTTTTTAATGGATTTGAAAGATCCTTCTAAAGTAATTGCCAGAACCGAAGAACCTATAATGGTTCCATCTACAAGTTATGAATTGAGTGGATTTTTCGGGAATGTGGTGTTTACCAATGGGCACGTTGTGGAGCCTGATGGAGATACCATTACTATTTATTATGGTGCTTCCGATGAGTTTGTTTGTGGTGCTGAGTTTTCAATTGCAGCAATTTATTCACTTTTAAAATTTAACTAATGCTAAAGAAAATAAGAACCGAAATTGGCCACTTTAAAAGCCAGTCACATAATTTTCAAATTCTAATTTTAACCAATATGGTTTATGCGCTGGTTTTACCAGTAATAGATATTTTTGTGGCAGCTTATATTATGCGAAACTCTAGCGACACTTCAAAAGTGGTTATTTATCAATTGGCAATTTATTCCGGAATACCGCTTACTTTCTTGCTAAATGGTTTTCTGTTAAAACATTTTAATATCCGAAAACTATACTCGGCAGGTATGATGCTGAGTGGAGTTTCCATGATTATCATGATGTCTTTAAAAACGTTGGATTTAACAGGAATAGGAATAGCAGGAATGACCATGGGTCTTTCTTTTGGACTGTATTGGTCTAATAGAGATTATCTTGCACTTGCCATTACCAATGATAAAAACAGAAACTATTACTATGGATTAGAGACTTTCATTTATACCATTATTGCAATAGCTATACCAGCAACTATTGGTTGGTTTATTCAATCCAAAACAGGAGAAGCCGAAAAACACGCTGCTTATTTAACGATTACTGGAATTGTTTTTTTAATTACTATTACGGCTTCGATTGTCTGTTTTAGAGGGAACTTTGATAATCCAACTCAAAAAAAATATATCTTTTTTAAGTTCCACTCTTTATGGTACAAGTTGTTATCTTTAGCAACCTTCAAAGGACTAGCACAAGGATTTCTCGTAACAGCTCCGGCAATGTTAATTTTTAAATTATTGGGAGAAGAAGGTGCTTTAGGAAAGGCGCAGTCTATAGGTGCTGTTCTGGCTGCAATTATTATCTATTTGTTAGGTCGATTTTCCAAACCTTCGGATAGAATAAAAATATTTACAGCTGGATTAGTATTGTTTGCTTTGGGTGCTTGTTTAAACGGCTTGCTTTATAATAAAATCGGGGTAATTGTATTTCTGTTATTATTGCTTATTGCAAAACCGTTGATGGATTTGGCCTATTTTCCTATTCAATTAAAAGTTATTGATATTGTTTCTCATATTGAAAAAAGAGGTGAATTCACTTATATTTTGAACCATGAAGCGGGTTTGTATGTTGGACGTCTTTTTGGAGCCGGAACATTTTTGGTTTTATATTATACCATATCCGAAGATTTTGCCTTGCGTTATGCCATTGGAATTATTGCTTTATTGCAATTATGTTCTATTTATATAAGCAAAAAAATTATTGCCGAAGGGAATTTGCTTTCACCAGAAGAACTGGTAATTGATAGTAAGGTAATGAGTGAAGTTGCCGAGAAATTGGTCTAAATACAGCTACAATTAAATTATACAAGAAATGAAAACTATTTTAAAACTCACTTTTGCTGGTCTATTTTTTATCCTTTTCGGGTTAAACGGAAATGCCCAAGTCAAACAACAAAAGATAGCTCGCGTGGATCAAATGCCAAACTTGCCGCAACCGTTACAAATCATCGATTATAAAAAACTGGCTGTGAGTTTTGACAGTACGGTTTATGATTTTAATGCCAAGGGTAAGTTTTGGCCTATGGTATGGATTGATAGCACTAAAAAGAATTTTCCTCAAAATGTTGTAGGGTTATACACGGCGGTTGGTGACGTCCGACAAGGAACAAATAACAAAGGAATGTTTCACGAAGCTTTGGCCACAATGGGAGCTACATTGGGAGCTAGTTTGGTTGGAATTGATAAAAGCAAGCAGCAAAACCTTGATTATGTTGCAATGCTAAAAAACTATTACAATTCAGAAATTGGTTGGAATATTATGATGAATAATACGTGTCCTGAAGTCGCTTTATTGGGTGGTGGTTATGGTCGTGACTGGTGGTATGATGTGTATCCGAATCTCTTGTTTTATGCTGTATATGCTAAATATCCAAATGAACCAGGTTTTGAAGAAATTGCACGAAGCATCGCTGATAAATTTTACAATGCCGATTTAATATTGAATGGGAATTACGACTATTCTTATTTTGATTATGGAAAAATGAAACCCATGAAAAACAATATCTGTGCACAGCCAGATGCTGCAGCAGGACATGCTTGGGTTTTATATTCCGCTTATAAAAAATTTGGAGATAAAAAATATTTAAAAGGTGCGATTTCTGCTTTAACGGCTTTAGAATCCAATAAAATAAATCCAACTTACGAGATATTAATTCCATTTGGAGCTTCTGTCGCAGCAAGAATGAACGCTGAGGAAGGCACGCATTTCGATGTCAACAAATTACTTGGCTGGACTTTTGACGGTACTGCAATTTGCCGAGATGGTTGGGGAATTTTGGTTGGGAACTGGAATGGAATCGACATTTCAGGTATTAGCGGCAGCACTGTAGACCATGGTGGATACGGTTTTTTAATGAATACGTACGACCATGCTTTATCCTTGGTGCCCATGGTTCGATACAATCAATCGTATGCAACTGCTATTGGAAAATGGATGTTGAATGCCGCCAATGCTTCTCGCTTTTTTTATCCGCAATATATGCCTGACGATCATGAGACAAATCCTGAACTAGCCGAAGTAACGAAAGGAGTTATAGGTTATGAAGGGATGATTCGCCAATCGAGTTATAAAGAGCATGAAAATTTAAAAGGTCCTGTGGCACAAGGTGACGGACCACTTTGGGTTCCTGGAAAAAATCCAAAAGAGTCGCAATTTAGTGTTTATGGAAGTGGCCATGTGGGTATATTTGGCAGTATCATTGAGACTACAAATGTTTCCGGTATTCTGAAATTGAATTTATTGGCAACCGATTTTTTTCACGATAAAGCGTATCCAACCTTTCTATATTATAATCCGTACACTTCAAATAAAACTGTTTCATTAAATATTGGAAAAGGGAAAAAAGTGAATTTGTACAATACAGTTTCCGGAAGATTTGTAGCCAAAAATGTAACATCTGCTTTTCAAATAAAACTTTCGCCGGTGAATGCCGCAATAATTGTTATTGTTCCTGCTGATGGTAAAATAAGCTATTCAGCAAGCAAAATGCTTGTAAATGGTATTGTTGTAGATTATATGGTGAAGCAAAAAAAATAAAAGAATTGTCTTATGAACTCTAAACTTGTAATCCTGACATTAATTACATTTTGTATGTTTAATGGTAACTCAGTACAAGCTCAAAATAAAGCAGTTGCAAAAAAATGGTGGAAAGAATCTGTGTTTTACCAAATCTATATGCCCAGTTATGCTGATAGTAATGGAGATGGATATGGCGATTTTAAAGGGATGACCCAAAAGTTGGATTATTTACAAGGTATAGGAGTCAAAGGAATCTGGCTTACGCCTTTTCTTACCTCTCCAAAGGTGGATAACGGTTATGATATTGCCAATTATTATGAAATTGATCCCACTTATGGTACCAAAATAGATTTTGATATTTTTTTGAAAGAATCCCATAAAAGAGGCATCAAAGTAATTATGGATATGGTGCTAAATCATACTTCTACAGATTGTAAATGGTTTCAGGAATCAAAAAAATCAGTTGATAATCCGTATCGTGATTATTATATCTGGAAAGATAAGCCCAATAATTGGGAATCTTTTTTCGGGGGAACCGCTTGGCAAAAAGACCCTTTAACGAATCAATATTACTATCATAAGTTTGATAAGAGGATGGCAGATCTCAACTGGTCTAATCCTAAAGTGGTTGATGAGGTTCAAAAGGTATTGCGGTTTTGGCTGGATTGTGGAGTCGATGGATTTCGGCTGGATGTCATTAATTTTTTGACAACAGATGGCATTGCAACTGATAATCCAATGAAAGATGGCGTTCAGGAACATCTTAATGATATCAACCAATCCGGTGTTTCTGCCGCTATGAAAAAGATTAAATCGGTCGTAAATGAATACGATAATCGGTTTGTAGTGGGAGAAATTGGAAGTGATAAAATAGAAGTTCTGAAACAATACCAATCCCCAGATTTACTGGATGTTGTTTTTAATTTCAATTTTGGGAGCATTGACAAATTCTCAGGACAACGTATTTTTAATGAACTTGAAAGTATGGAAAAAAACATGAACAACTATCCCACCTTGTTTTTTGGAAGCCATGATATGCCTCGAATGATTGACCGACTCGCCGATGGTAATCCTGAGAAAGCGGTGGCATTAGCAGCTTTGATTCTTACTGCAAAAGGGGTCCCTTTTATTTATTACGGCGAAGAAATTGGAATGCACAATATCATCGCTCAAAACATTGGAGAAATGGTCGATATTCAAGGAAAAACGCATTACCAATTGGCATTGGATAAAGGTAAAAACGCTGAGGAAGCACTTCTGGAAGGCAACAAACACAATAGGGATAAATCGCGCAGTCCAATGCAATGGAACAGCAATGCTTTCGCGGGATTTTCAACTGGGAAATCCTGGATAAAAATTAATCCGGATTATAAGGAAGTCAATGTTCAGGTTTTAGAGCAGCAAAAAAATTCTATTCTGAATACATACAAAGAATTAATTGTACTTAGAAATAAAGAAAAGGCTTTGCAATATGGTAGCTATGACAAGCTTCAATATCAAGAAAAGCAAATTTCATTTATACGCTCTTTTGAAGGCGATACCATCACGGTGATAATCAACTTTGGTAAAGAAAAGGAAGTACAACTTCCTGTCGGAACTAAAATACTAATGGGAAACACAAAACTTATAGCAAATAGTTTTATTATTTACAAAAACTAAAATTATACAAATTCAACTATAAACGCTATGTGTAATAGCTTTTAAAATAAACTATGAAAAATATATTTTCAAAAAATCTCTTTCTGCTACTTCTGTATCTACTAGTTTCTTGTACTTCTCCAGATGCTTCAATACCTGTTATAACTCCAACACCTCCTGTAACTCCAACACCTCCAGTTACTTCATTAACTTGGACCAATGACAGCCATTTAAAAGCACTTTATGCGACCGTTAAAATGCAAAATGGGGTAGAAGTTGGCACTGTTGGGGTTTATGCGGATTATCCTTTATATCATGTAGTTACGGCACAAGGAGAGGGATTTACTTGTGTAGATGATGTGTCGAGAGCTGCCCTTTTTTATCTCAATGAAACTGATATTGCAACAAACAAAGAAAAGCAAGATCGACTTTTGAAACTCACAGAATTTGTCCTTCAAATGCAGGCTGACAATGGATATTTTTATAATTTCCTGCAGGATAATTTTTCCATAAACAAGACTTATACTACAAGTATAGCAGGACCTGATTGGTGGTCTTGGAGAGCACTCTGGCATTTATCAGAAGCCTATACATTTTATAAAACTAATGATGCCGTTTTAGCCGGAAGAATTCAAACTTCTATCCAAAAAATAGTAGCAAATATTAAAAGAGACTTTGGTGGTTTACCAAATGATACCACAATAGTTAATGGATTAACTGTCCCAAAATGGTTGCCTGCCAATTCAGGAACTGATCAGGCAGCCGTTATGATGCTTGGATTATACAATGTATATCAGCAAAATCCAGATGCAGAAGTATTGGCAATTATAAATAAACTTGCCGATGGAATTCTATTGATGCAACAAGGAAGCGACACACTCTTTCCTTACAACGCTTTTTTGAGTTATGAAAGTACCTGGCACGCTTACGGAAGCGATCAGGCATTCGCTTTATTAAAGGTTGGAAAGGCATTAAATAAACAAAATTGGATTGCAGCTGCTCAGAAAGAAGTGGATAATTTTTATCCTTATCTTATAAAAGAAGGATTTCTGGAATCATTCGAAATCCAAAAAACGGGCAGTACTATTTTGTTAGTAAAAAAATCCAGTTTTGCTCAGATTTCATATGGCATTCGTCCAATGATATGGGCAACTATCGAATTGTATAAAATTAATAATGATGCGAAATATCTAACTCAGGCGGCGCAAATTCTGACTTGGTATGTTGGAAATAATCCTGCAAAACTGAAAATTTATGATAAATCAAATGGTGTTTGTTTTGATGGTATTTCTTCAAGTACTAATGTAAATAAAAACTCCGGAGCTGAATCCACTATTGAAGCACTTTGGGCATTTCAATTGGCCGAAAAATATCCTGATGTTTTATTGGAAGTAAAAAAATATAATTAATTACAATTTGCCAACTAATTTTTAATCTCTAAAATACTATAAATGCATTTTAACATCCCTACTAATTTAGAAAAAATTGCTGTTTTCGAACAAATAGCCGAAGCATTAAAAAAAGAAAATTTTACTGTCATCAAACAAGATACAACCCGTCCTTGGGGAGGTTTTTTTGTAATTGATGAAAGTCAGGCCAATGCTTTTGCCTCCAAATTTTTTCCTCAACTTGAAATGTCCCAGATTCAGATTACTAACAAATTGAGTCCAAAAATTTTGGTCGTTGTTCCGAACAAGAGATTGTCATGGCAATTTCACCACCGCAGAGCTGAAATATGGAAAGTAATAGGAGGAACTGTAGGTGTAAAAACCAGCAATACAGACCAAGAAGGTGAAATTCAACAGCTTTCTCCCGGAAATTTTTATCCAATTGGAAAAGGGAGAACGTCATCGTTTAATTGGCCTTGATTCTTGGGGAATTGTTGCTGAAATTTGGCAACATACTGATCCTATAAACCCTTCGGATGAGGATGATATTGTTCGATTGCAAGATGATTTTGGGAGATAAATGGATATGATCAACAAGCTTATTTTTTTTAATTTATATTAGTCCAAAATTCTTGGTAATGTCAATTAAGAAGATATCATAAAGAATTCCGAATAATTAAAGCACACTTATTTTCTATTTGTTCTTTCTTTCCTCCTAAAATCATTTGGGACATTATTTTTCCCATCGCTCTAAAATCAGTTGAAATTGTGGTAATTCCGTTTTCTACCACTTTTTTTAATGTAGTTTCATTGTATGAGATAATTCCGAAATCTTTGCCCAGTTTTAAATTTTGAACTTTTGATTTTTCGATAACTCGGACTAAATCCCTATCATTTGGTATAATATAAACTTCTCCTATTTTGATTTCTCTATTTGCAAATTCTGTAATAATTTCATAATCGAAAGAATTGTCTTTACAAAAGTTTTCAAAGCCTTCTTTCATTCCCAAAGGTTCCCTATATCCAGGAAAGATTAAAATCAGCTTTTTATATTTGATTATTTTATATTTTCCTTTTAATAAAGCTTCATAAATGTCCTTTTTATGATTTTGATAAACAGCGGGATAGCTTTTGAGTTCCGAATTTGTTTGATCCAAAATATAAACTTCATTAACCGGTAGGGTTTTTATCACTGATGCTGCGCCAATTAAATTTGTGGGCATTATAATATATTTTGTGTAATTACCATTGCTGTCATTTATAAGTTTTTGGAAAACTTTGAGGTTAAAATGATGGAAGAAAATATCTACTTCAACGTCTTTTCCAATGTTTTCTAAAATAGAATTGTAGAGGTCTTCCTTGAAAATATTCAGCTCTTCGAAAAGTAAAAATACACGCTGTTTTATACTGACTTCCGTACTTTTTACATAGTACCCTTTTCCAAGAATAGAATAGATTATGCCTCTTTTTTTTAATTCATCATAAGCTTGTAAAACAGTGTCTCTGGATAAAGAAAATTCGAGACAAACTTTGTTTATTGAAGGCAGTTTTTCATCCTTTTTTAAATAACCTTTATCAATAGTCTTTTCAATGGAGGAAATGATTTGTTTGTATTTAGGGACCCCTTGATTATTTTGTACGTTTATAATTTTCATTTTTTTTTGCAATATACAAAAAACTGGTAGGTACCGGTATTTATTTATTGATAATTATTTTACATTTATAATTGATATTATTGGACTATCTATAAAATAATTTGACAAGAATCACATTTTTATCAGCTTGACAATTGGTGAAATTTAGGAGAATGAGAATGAATGGTTATTTTTGTAAAAAAGATAGCTTATAGTTTCAAAGATATTTTAAATTTAATACTATTATGAAAAGAACAAAAATTGAATTGTTATTGCCAATAGCAGTTTTATTGTTATTGATTTTTTCTTCTTGCAGTAAAGCACAAACTCCTGATATAAATCCAGCCGCTATTTCTTTTGCGAAAGGGGCTGATGTGGGTTGGTTACCCCAAATGGAAGCCACAGGATACAAATTTTATGATGCTGATGGCACACAAAAAGATTGTTTGCAATTGCTAAAAGACAGGGGAATGAATACCATTCGGCTTCGTGTTTTTGTAAATCCATCCAACGATAAAGCTAGTGGGCATTGCAGCCCAGCCGAAACTGTTGTAATGGCTGTTCGTGCTCAAAAAATGGGAATGCGCATCATGATTGACTTTCATTATAGTGATACTTGGGCTGATCCTGGGCACCAAACTAAACCTGCAGCTTGGGCAAACCATTCTTTTGTAGAGTTGCAAAACGATGTGTACAAACACACTTTTGATGTTTTGGCAGCATTGAAATCCGCTGGAGTAACTCCAGAATGGGTTCAGGTTGGCAACGAGATTCCTGTAGGAATATTGTGGCCGGAAGGAAGCACTTCGAATTTTAGTCAATTGGCACAATTATTAAATAAAGGTTATGATGCCACCAAGGCAATTGATCCATCAATCAAAGTAATTGTTCACGTTGACCAAGGAAATAACAATGCAAGATTCAGATGGTTTTTTGATAATGCCAAAGCCAATAATGTAAAATATGACGTGATTGGCCTTTCCTATTATCCGTATTGGATAAAAAGCGATTACACAGCCACGATTCTTGATTTGGAAAACAATCTAAAAGATATGGTTTTAAGATATGGCAAAGAAGTAATGGTCGTTGAAGTTGGAGGCGATTATACCTTGGTTCAAAACACCAAAGATATGTTAGTTGCCGTCATAAAAGCAGTAAAAGCCGTTCCAAATAACAAAGGTCTTGGCGTTATTTATTGGGAACCGCAAGGCGAAAAAAGCTGGAGTGGTTATCAATTAAGTGCTTGGCAATCTGACGGAAAACCTTCATCGGCACTTGATGCTTTTAAAAATTAATTTAAGACAATAATGAAACTCAAATTTAAAAGCCTACTTTTTTTAGTATTCTTTTTTTCCATTGGAAATATAAATTCGCAATCCAGAACCAAAGTTAATTTTGGTTCGGATTGGGAGTTTAAAAGAGAAGAACCAAATTCCAATTGGGAGAAAATTACGATTCCGCATACAGCGAAAATTGAACCTTTGGTGGTAAACAACCAGTTTCAAGGAACGAGTTGGTATCAAAAAAAGTTTAAAATTGCCAATTCAAAAAACAAGAAAGTTTTCCTTTATTTTGAAGGGGTAATGCAGGAAGCCGATGTCTGGATAAACGAGCAAAAAGTAAGCAACCACAAAGGCGGTTATTTGCCTTTTACGATTGATGTCACTCCTTTTGTGAAACCAAATAAAGAGAATAGTATTAAAGTCAAAGTCAACAACGAAGACAATCCGGAGTTTCTTCCTGGAAAACCGTTAAAGGATTTGGATTTTAATTATTATGGTGGCATTTACAGAAATGTTTACCTCATTACAACCGATAAATTATACATTACCAATGCGATTCAAGCGAATAAAAAAGCTAGTGGCGGAATTTATGTAAATTTTGACTATATCAACAAAAACAAAGTTTCAGGAAGAGTTCAGGTGCATTTAAAAAATGAATTTGCCGTCAAAAAAAATGCTTCGATAAAATGTATCCTGACCAATAATGAAGGCGAAAAACTTGAATTCAAGTCAAAAGGTTTTGCAATAAATGCCAATTCAGACAAAGTAATTTTGCAAAATATTGTGGTAAATAATCCAAAATCGTGGTCGATTATAAAACCCAATTTATATACTTTGGAAGTCCAAGTAATTATAAACAATAAAATTATTGATGCCTATTCAGAGAAAATAGGTATTCGAAAATCCGAAATAAAAGAAGATGGTTATTATCTCAATGACGAAAAATTATACATTTCAGGAACAAATGAACATCAGGAATATCCTTATTTAGGCTATGCCATTTCAGATGAAGCGCAATATCGCGATGCTGTAAAAATTAAAAATGCAGGTTTCGATTTTATACGGATGTCCCATTATCCCCACGCCGAAGCTTTCTTGAATGCTTGTGATGAATTGGGAATTTTAGTAATGAACAGTTTAACGGGCTGGCAGTTTTTTGGCAATGAAACCTTCCAGAAGAATGCCCTTAAAGATATTCGAGAAATGGCCCGAAGAGATAGGAATCATCCCAGCATCATTTTTTGGGAAGCCTCTCTAAACGAAACTCAAATGAGCGAAAGTTTTATGAAAGAAGCAGCAAAAACCTTAAAAGAAGAATTGCCATTTGGAAATAATTACTCTGCTTGTTGGATTGATAATGAAAATTATGATTTGTTTATTCCAGCAAGGCAACACTCAAAAGCACCTGAATATTGGACAAAATACAATAAAGGAAACAAGAAAATTTTTATAGCTGAATATGGTGATTGGGAATATTATGCACAAAATGCTGGATTCAATCAAAAAGAATTTTCGAATTTAAAGGAAGACGAAAGAACCTCAAGACAATTGCGTGCTAATGGCGAAAAACGATTGTTGCAACAAGCCTATAATTTTCAGGAAGCGTCAAATTCGAATCGAAAAGGAGGGCAGACAATTGGCGAAGCCAACTGGGTCATGTTTGATTACAATCGAGGATACAGCAATGATTTAGAGAGTTCGGGAATAAGTGATATTTTTAGAATTCCAAAATTTGCTTATTCCTTTTATCAAAGTCAGCGAGATGCAAACGTGGCTTTAGATGCAAAATTAGTTTCTGGTCCAATGGTGACAATTGCCAATTATTGGACGGAAACGTCTCCTTTGAATGTGGCCGTATACAGCAATTGTGATGCCGTGGCTTTGTATTTGAACGATGTTTTAGTTGCCAAGCAAAAACCATTTAGAAATCAAAACAGTGACCAATTAAAGCATCCGCCATTTGTTTTTAATTTAGATAAATTTAGTTCTGGAACTTTACGAGCTGAAGGATTTATCAATGGTGAAAAGGTAGTTTCCAGCTTTGTCAAAACTCCTAAAAAACCTACTAAAATAGACCTGACTTATGATGTTTCCTCCAAGCCAATAAATCCTGATTTTCCCGATATGATTTTTGTTTATGCCAAAATCACGGATGCAGACGGAACAATAATTCCGACAGCAACTAATGAAGTAACTTTTGCTTTAACCGAAGGAAATGCCGAATTAATAGGAGATAATCCTGTAAAAGCGGAAGCAGGAATAGCGACTATTATTCTTAAAACTACTCATTTTAGGAAACCAATAACGATAACAGCATCTGGGGTAAATTTGCAAAACGGAGGTATGGAGATTAAACCTTCACTGAAAAAATAACCAATGTAAACACTATTCATTTTAGCTTTAACCTTTTTGAGTTTAAATTCATGTTCTGGATATGCAAATAAAAAATGGACATTTATTTAAGGAAAAATTTATAGATTTAAGGAAAATGGCTCTAGAATTAGCACCATTTTTTTGTTTTATTTTCTCCTGAATTTCATCTAATTATCCTATTTTTATAAAAAAAAGTTTTTATGACTTTCTATATCAAACCCTTATTTCTTTTTTG